>NZ_JBISWJ010000050.1:0-62073 GCF_044462225.1 Kocuria kalidii
CCCCTCGTCGGTCCCGGCCGGTCCGGCGGCGTCCGGCCTCGTGCACCCCGTCCGCCGGTCCGCCCGGGTGCCGTCCCGGCCCCGGACATGCAGCAACGGTTGCGCCCACGACGAATTCCCGGGCCCCGGCCGTGCCACGGGGGACGGTCGTTCCCTAGTCTGACCACATGAGCACGCACCAGGATGACATCCAGCACATCGTCGAGTTCGTGAACCGCACCCGGGTCGGCATGCTCGGCACCCGGGAGGCCACCGGCAAGCTCGTCAGCCGCCCCATGACCGTGGTCGACGTCGCCCCGGGGGAGGACCTCAACTTCTTCACCAGCCGGGACACCTCCTCGGTCCGGGACGTGGCGGTCAACGACGCCGTCAACGTCGCCTTCGTGGGGGACCACGAGTGGGTCTCGATCTCCGGCGCCGCCGAGGTGGTCGATGACCCCCAGGTGATCGAGGGGCTGTGGTCGGACGCGCTGAAGGCCTACTACCCGGACGGGCCCGCCACGCCCGGCCTGGTGGTGCTGCGCGTGCGGACGGAGACCGCCGAGCACTGGCGCGGCCCCGGGACGGTCGCCACCGCGCTGCGCTGGGCGAAGGCGCAGGCGACCGGTGAACAGGTCGACCTCGGCGAGTCCAGGGTGGTGGACCTGTGAGCCTGCCGCCGATCCACGAGGGGGCGTCCGAGGGCCGGGACGCCGAGCGGCTGGACCTCGACGAGACGCTGCGCCTGACCGCGGTGGTGCACGGCTCCGTGCAGGGCGTCGGGTTCCGCTGGTGGACCGCCCACCGGGCCGAGCAGCTGGGCCTGCGCGGCTCGGCGGTCAACAACGCGGACGGCACCGTGGGGGTGGTCGCCGAGGGACCCCGGCACGCCGTGCGGGACCTGCTCAAGGCCCTCAACGGCGGCGGCACCCCCGGGGCCGTCATGAAGGTGGACTCCCACTACGGCCCCGCCACCGGGGAGTTCAGCGGCTTCGGCACCGGTTGATCCGCGCCTCCGTGACCGCGCGCCCGTGACCGCGGGCCCGTGCCGGGTCCGCGTCCTACGATGGAGGCATGGCTGACGACCACGCCGGGAACCGCGGGCGCGCGGGGCACGGCCACGACCACGCGCACGCCGGTCCCGGGACCGACCGGTGGCGGATCGCCACCGCCTTCGGGATCACCGCGGCGCTGTTCGTCGTCCAACTGGTCGGCGCCCTGTGGACCGGGTCCCTGGCCCTGCTCGTCGACACCGCCCACGTGCTCACCGACGCGGGCGGGCTGCTGCTCGCGCTGGTCGCCGCGCACCTGAGCCTGCGCCCGCCGAGCGCCCGGCGCACGTGGGGCTGGCGGCGCGCGGAGATCGTGGCCGCGGCCCTGCAGGCCGGGGTGCTGCTGGCCGTGGGACTGTTCGTCCTCGTCGAGGGCGTCCGCCGGTTCGTCGAACCGCACCCGGTGGCCTCGGCCGAGATGCTCGTCTTCGGCGTGCTGGGACTCGCGGGCAACCTCGTGGCGATGGCCGTGCTCTTCGGCGGCCGCCGCTCCAGCCTGAACCTGCGCGCGGCGATGCTCGAGGTGCTCAACGACGCCCTGGGATCGGTCGCGGTGATCGCCGCCGCCGTGGTCATCACCCTCACCGGCTGGGTGCAGGCGGACGCCGTCGTCGCCCTGCTCATCGGGGCGCTCATCGTGCCCCGCACCGTCCGGCTGCTCCTGGAGTCCCTGTCCGTGCTCATGGAGAGCGTGCCCCCGGGACTCG
Source organism: Kocuria kalidii (assembly GCF_044462225.1). NCBI lineage: Bacteria > Bacillati > Actinomycetota > Actinomycetes > Micrococcales > Micrococcaceae > Kocuria > Kocuria kalidii. The sequence continues at coordinate 1,739 of NZ_JBISWJ010000050.1, forward strand.
ACGTCGACGAGATCCGCGGGCACATCCTCGGGCTGCCGCACGTCGTGGAGGTCCACGACCTGCACGCGACCCGGATCTCCTCGGACCTGCCCGTGCTGACCGCCCACGTGGTGCTCGAGGAGGAGTACTTCTACTCCGGCGGCTCGGCCGAGGCGCTGGGCCGGATCCAACGGTGCGTGGCCGAGCACTTCCCGGTGTCCGTCCAGCACTCCACGATCCAGCTGGAGCCCGCCGACCACGTCGAGCCGGGGGTGTGCACGCCCCATGACACCTGATCCCGCGGACACCGGGACCCACTGCCTGGTCGTGTTCGTCCCCGTCACCCACGCCGAGCAGGTCCTGCAGGCCCTGGGCGACGCCGGGGCCGGACGCGCCGGCCACTACTCCCACACCGCGTTCGTGAGCCGCGGCACCGGCCGCTTCACGCCGCTGCCCGGGGCGCAGCCCGCGATCGGGGAGGTCGGGATGCCGGCGGAGGTCGACGAGGTCCGCATCGAGACGCTCTACCCCGCGGCCGAGCGCGAGCGCGTGCTGCGGGCGATGGCCGGGGCCCACCCCTACGAGGTCCCGGCCTTCACCACGTTCCCGGTCCACGACCGGGGCCCGTCCTTCGACGAGCAGGGCCGGCTCAGGAACCCGCCGGGTCCCGCAGGAGGGCCGAGCGGATGAGGAAGCGCCTGCCCTCCGGCGCCTCCACCGAGAACCCGGACCCGCGGCCCTCCACCACGTCCACCGTGAGCAGGGTGTGCCTCCAGTACTCGAACTGCTCCCGGGACATCCAGAACTCGAGCTCGGCCGTGGACGGGTCCCCGGGCAGGGCGAAGACGCCCAGGAGCACGTCCGCGGGACCGGTGAGGAAGTCCCCGGCCGGGTAGCACATCGGGGCGGAGCCGTCGCAGCACCCGCCGGACTGGTGGAACATCAGCCGCCCGTGCCGCTCCCGCAGGGTCCCGAGCAGCGCCACGGCGGCCGGCGTCAGGGCCACGCGGGAGAACGTCTCGCCCTCGACGGCGGGGGCGGACTCCAGGGTGGTGGTGCTCCCGGTGCTGCTGTCTGTCGTGTTCTCGGCGGTGCTCACGGCGCGCTCCTCGGCTCGGCGGTGTGATCCACGCTACAGGCGGGCCAGCAGTTCCTCCAGGCCGAGACCGTCCAGCACGCCCGCCGGGTGCGGTCCGGCCGCGGCGAAGGCGTCCGCCCACTCCCGGGGCAGGGCGCGGCGCCCGCCCACGAGGACCAGGTTGCCCGGATAGCGGCCCGTCAGCAGCCGCTCCTCGGCCAGGCACCACACGTCGGCGAGCGCCGCCCGCATCCCCCGCGCCTGGGCGGCGAAGAACGCCAGCCCGGGGTCGTCGCCCACGTTGACCACCAGCACCCCGCCGGGCGCCAGCAGCTCGGCGGCCTCGGCGTAGAAGGAGGACTCCGTGAGGTGGGCCGGGGCGTCCCGGCCCGAGAAGACGTCGAGGACCACGAGGTCCGCGGTGCCGGGGGCGACGACGTCCGGCAGGGCCGCCCGGGCGTCGCCGACCACGACCCGCACGTCCGCGCCCGCGGGCAGGGGCAGCGCCTCGAGCACGAACGCCGGCAGCTCCCGCTCGAGCTCCACGGCGACCTGCACGGAGCCGGGGCGGGTCGCGGCCACGTACCGGGCGAGCGTCAGGGCCCCGGCGCCCAGGTGGACCGCGGTGACCGGCGCGCCCGGCTCCGCCACGACGTCGACGACGCCGCCGATCCGCCGCAGGTACTCGTAGAAGATCTCCCCGGGGCGGGCGAGGTCCACGTGCGACTGCTCCGCCCCGCCGATGGACAGCACGTACCCGCCCTCGGTGAACCCGTCCGGGGTGATCTCGGCGTGCACGCCGGCGTCCTTGAGATATCTGCGCATGAGCCCATTGTCACTTCCCGGACGGGAATGAAGCGGGGTGCGGGACGGCTCTACCGGGAGATCACTGCTGCTTCCCGAAGGATGCCCCTGCCCATGACGCCCGACGTCCCCGTGTCCGAGACCACTCCGGTCCCCGCTCCCGCACCCTCCGCCGGGGTCCCCGGCACCGGCGGCCCCGCCGCCGGCACGGACCCCGACCACTCCGCCCGCAACCGCCTGGTCATCGGGCTGCTGCTGGTCTCCACGTTCGTGGTGATCCTCAACGAGACGATCATGGGCGTGGCGCTGCCCCGCCTCATGACCGACCTCTCCGTCACGGCGGTCGCCGGACAGTGGCTGACCACCGCCTACATGCTCACCATGGCCGTGGTCATCCCGGTGACGGGGTTCCTGCTCCAGCGCCTGCACACCCGGCCCGTGTTCCTGACCGCCATGACCCTGTTCAGCCTCGGCACCCTGGTCTGTGCGGCCGCCCCCGGGTTCGGGACGCTGCTCGCGGGGCGGGTGGTGCAGGCCTGCGGCACCGCCATCATGATGCCGCTGCTGATGACCACGGTGCTGACCCTCGTGCCGCCGGCCGGGCGCGGGCGGGTCATGGGCAACATCTCCATCGTCATCTCGGTCGCTCCCGCCGTGGGGCCCACCATCTCGGGCGTCATCCTCAGCGTGCTCGAGTGGCGGTGGATGTTCATCCTGGTGCTGCCGATCGCGGTGGGCTCCCTGCTGCTGGGTGCGTGGCGGATGCAGAACGTCACCGAGCCCCGCCCGGCGCCGCTGGACGTGGTCTCGGTGGCGCTCTCGGCCCTGGGCTTCGGCGGCCTCGTCTACGGCCTGAGCACGTTCGGCGAGGGCGGGGAGGCCGCGGTCCCCGCGTGGGTGCCCCTCGCGCTGGGCGTGGCCGCGCTGGTCGTGTTCGTGCGTCGCCAGACACGGCTGCAGCGCGCGGACCGCGCCCTGCTGGACCTGCGGACCTTCCGCTCCCGGGTGTTCACGATGTCCACGGCCGTGCTCGCCGTCAGCATGATGGCGCTCTTCGGCACGCTGATCGTCCTGCCCATCTACCTGCAGACCGTGCACGGCCTCGACCCCCTGGGCACGGGCCTGCTGCTGCTGCCCGGCGGTCTCGTGATGGGACTGCTCGCCCCCTTCGTGGGGCGGGTCTACGACCGTTCGGGTCCCACCGTGCTGCTCGTGCCGGGCTCGGTCCTGCTGAGCGCGTCCCTGTGGTACCTCGCCTCCACCTCGGGGGCCACCCCCGTCCCGATGGTGCTGCTCGCCCACGTGGTGCTCAGCACGGGACTGGCCCTGATGTTCACCCCGCTGTTCACCGCGGGCCTGGGCTCCCTGCCGACGCGGCTGTACTCGCACGGCTCCGCCGTGGTGGGCACCCTGCAGCAGGTGGCGGGGGCCGCGGGGACGGCCCTGTTCGTCACCGTGCTGACCCTCGGGGCCGCCGGCGCCGCGGCCTCCGGGGCCTCGGATTTCCAGGCCACCGAGGCGGGGGTGCGCAGCGCCTTCCTGTGCGGCGGCATCATCTCGCTGCTGGCCGTCGCCGGCTCCTTCGGCGTGCGGCGCCCCGCCGCCGCCCCGGAGCCGGCCACCAGCACGGTTCCCGCCGGCTGACGCCGCCCGGGGCCGGACGGTCCGCCGGGCCGGCCGTCAGCGCTGCACGCGCTCGCGGATCCGCCCGGTGAGCTCCGCCGCGTCCTCGACGGCCTGCTCACCGCGGGCCAGCTCCGTGCGCAGCTCCTCCCGGACCGCGGCGTCCTTCAGGGAGCGGACGTTGATCTCGAGCGTGACCATGCCCGTGGCGACGGCGGCACGGGCCGCCTCGGACGCCGCGGCCACGTCGCTGAGGACGTTGGGGTTGCACCACCCGGTCAGCTCGCGCGCGAGCCCGACGACCTCGGTGCCCACCCGGATCAGCTCGCGCGGGGGCTGCGCCGCGCCCACGGTGGCCTCCTGGACCGCCTGCGAGCGCTCGGCCTTCTCCTGGTCCGAGTCCTTCGGCAGGGCGTAGGCGGCGGAGAGCGCGCCGAAGGCCTCGGCGTCGGCGTCGGCCAGACCCAGCGCGCGCGGGATCAGCTCCTCGGCGCGGTCCGCCGCGCGACCCGCCTCCGCCGCGTGCTCGGCGCCCGTGGAGTAGCGGGCGGACATCGCCAGCAGGGCCGCGCCGAGCGCGGCCTGGAGGGCGCCCGCGGCCCCGCCGCCGGGGGCGGGCTCGTCCGAGGCCATGCGCTCCACGTAGGCCCTGATGTTCTCCGAGCTGATCAACGGCGTTTCCTTCCGGTGGCGGGACGTCCTGTCCGCCCCGCGGGAGGCGCGGCGGACGCGTGCGCACGAGCCTAGCCGCCCGGGCCCCCCGCCGCCCCGCGTTCACCGGCTGTTCGTCCGCGTCGGCCACGCTCGGCACTGACAGCGGGACGGACGAGGAGGATCATGGGAGGCCAGCAGGCCGACGACCGCCGCGACCGGGTGCACCCCGGCGGCGGGAACGGGAAGGAGCACGGCATGACGGCGACCACCGGCCGGCAGGAGCGCGCCGCGGAGCTGCTCGACCGGGTCCAGGCCCTGGTCGACGGGGTCGTCCGGGCCCGTCGGGCGGCCGTGCCCCAGCTCGAGCGGGTGAACCCGCGCCACCGCCCGTCCGCGCTGAACCTCGTGGACTACGTGGCGGTGCGCAGCGAGGACGTCCGGGACCTGCAGCGCGACCTGAGCGCCCTGGGCGTCTCCTCGCTCGGCCGGATGGAGGCGGGAGTGATGAGCCACCTGGCCGCCGTCCTGGAGACCCTGCGGGTGCTCGCCGGGCGGCCGGCCGAGGACGTCGAGCTCCCCGGCGCGGACCTCCCCGGCGCGGACCTTCCCGGCGTCGAGCCGGACGGGCCCGACCTTCCCGGCGCGGAGGTCCTGCGCCGCAACACCGCCGCGCTGCTCGGCCCCGGCGGGGAGTCCCGCAGCACCCGGATCATGGTCACCTTCCCCTCGGAGGCCGCCGACGACCCCCGGCTCGTCGAGGACATGGTCCGCGCCGGGATGGACGTGGCCCGGGTCAACTGCGCGCACGACGGCCCCGAGCAGTGGGAGGCCATGATCGGGCACGTCCGCGCGGCCGAGCGGTCGCTGGGCCGGGAGGTCCGCGTGGCCATGGACCTCGCGGGACCGAAGCTGCGCACCGGGCCCATCGAGCCGGGCCCGCAGGTCGAGAAGATCAAGCCCGTCCGGGACAGCAGCGGCCGGGTCACCGCCCCCGCCCGCCTGTGGCTGGGCGAGGCGGATCCCGCGGTGGACGACGACGCACCGGCCGTCCCCGTGACCGGTCCCGCCTGGACCGCGGCCCGCATGCCGGGGGAGAGGCTGCGGCTCAAGGACGCCCGCGGCTCCGGGCGGACGCTGCGGGTGCTCGAGGCCACCGGGCCCGGGGTGCTGGTCGAGTGCTCCAAGACCGTGTACTTCGCGACCGGCCTGGCCGTCCGGGCCGAGGACGGCACGGAGGGCGTCCTCGGCGAGCTGCCCGCCGTCGAGCAGTCCCTGCGCGTGCGCACGGGGGACACGGTCGTGCTGACCCGTGACCTGACGCCCGCCCCGGTCCGCGCCGAGGGCCCCCACCGGATCGGCTGCTCGCTGCCCGAGGTGTTCACCGACGCGCGCGCGGGACAGGCGGCGTGGTTCGACGACGGGAAGATCCGCTGCCGGATCGCCTCGGTGGAGCCCGACGAGATCCGGCTGGAGGTGCTCCAGGCCGGTGCCGACGGCACCAGGCTCAAGGCCGGGAAGGGCATCAACCTGCCCGAGACGGACCTGCGCGTCTCCGCGCTCACGGACGAGGACCGCTCGCACCTGCCGTTCGTCGCCGAGCACGCGGACGTCGTGGACATGTCCTTCGTGCGATCCCGGCAGGACGTGGCGGACCTGCTGCGGGAGCTCGAGCGGATCGGGAACACCGCCCTCGACATCACCCTCAAGATCGAGACCGCGGGCGGGTTCGAGGCGCTGCCCGACATGCTCCTGGAAGCCATGCGGTGGCAGGACGTGGGCGTGATGATCGCCCGCGGGGACCTCGCGGTCGAGACCGGGTTCGAGCGGCTGGCCGAGGTGCAGGAGGAGATCCTGTGGCTGTGCGAGGCGGGGCACGTCCCGGTCGTCTGGGCCACCCAGGTCCTCGAGTCCCTCGCCAAGAAGGGCCTGCCCTCCCGCGCCGAGGTCACGGACGCCGCGATGGGCCAGCGCGCCGAGTGCGTGATGCTCAACAAGGGCCCGTTCGTGGTGGACGCGATCGAGGCCCTCGACGACATCCTCGTGCGGATGGAGGGCCACGCCCGCAAGAAGTCGGACATGCTCCGCCGGCTCAACGCGTGGGCGCCGCACGGAGAACCGCCCGTGCCACACTAGGAGCATGGCCGCCCGCGACACCGCAGTCCTCCGCTTCCTCGCCGCCCCCACCGACGCCGGGCGCACCGGCACCGTGGACGGCGGGCGGGTCCTCGAGTGGATCGACAAGGCCGCGTACGCCTGCGCCGTGGGCTGGTCCCGGGCCTACTGCGTGACGGCCTACGTGGGCAACATCCACTTCGACCGCCCGGTGAGCGTGGGGGACATGGTGGAGGTCTCCGCGAGCATCGTGCACACCGGCCGGTCGTCGATGCACATCCGGGTGGAGGTGGCCTCCGCCGATCCCCGCGAGCACGGGGTGACGCTCAAGGACTCGTGCCTGATCATCATGGTGGCCGTGGACGGGGACGGGCGTCCCACCCCCGTCCCGCGGTGGGCGCCCGAGACCGAGTACGAGCGGCAGCAGTCGGCGGCCACGCAGCGGCGGATCGAGCTGCGCAACAGCATCGAGGAGCTGATGGCCCGCCAGACGTACACCGACGAGGGCACGGCCGAGGAGACCGCGCTGCGCTTCCTCGCCGCCCCCACGGACATCAACTGGGGCGGGAAGGTGCACGGCGGGACGGCCATGCGCTGGATCGACGAGGCCGCGTACGTGTGCGGGGCCCGCTGGGCGGGCCGCCCGGTGATCGCCGTCTACGCCGGCGGCGTCCGGTTTTACCGGCCCATGCACATCGGTCACCTCGTCGAGGTGCGCGCGCGGCTCATCCACACGGCGGCCCGCGGCCTGCACGTGTCCGTCAACTGCTGGTCCGGGGATCCTGCCACCGGTGAGCTCGCGCTGACGACGAACTGCCTCATGGTCATGGTCGCCCTCGACGACCAGGGGCACGCCCTGCCGGCCCGGCAGTGGCAGCCGGTCAGCCAGGAGGACCGGGACCTGGACGCGTTCGCCCGCGAGCTGGTCCGGCTGCGCGCCGAGTTCCCGGACTCCTTCCAGCGGGTCGACCCCACCGTGTCCCGGCTGCCCGGGAACTGACCCGGCGCATCCTCCGCCGTCGGCGAATCCCGGACCCTGATCAGCCTGCTGTGCATATAGTGGCCCCAGAAACCGGCCCGGCACCCCACAAGGAGAGCACGCCATGGACCTGAACCCCCTCAACAACGCGTTCGACGACGAGGGCAAGCCCAAGCCCGCCACGAACAAGCTCCTCGACACCGTGCTGCGCGTGCAGCGTCCGGCGGTCCTGGGCTTCGTCAAGAAGGTGCGCGAGGAGCACCCGGACGAGACGCCCGAGCAGATCGCCGAGCGGCTCGAGAAGATCTACGTCCGGTCGGTGACGCTGAGCGGCGGGGCCGTCGGCGCCACGGCGGTCGTCCCCGGCATCGGCACCGTCGCCTCCCTCGGGCTCTCCTCCGTCGCGGTGGTCGGCTACCTCGAGGCCACCGCGCTCTACGCCCAGGCGGTCGCCGAGCTGCACGGGGTGCACACCGAGGACCCCGACAGGACGCGCACCATGGTGATGGCCCTCATGCTCGGGGAGGACGGCCGGCAGGTCATGAACCAGATCCTCGCCAGCGGCACCCGGGGCAAGGGCATGGTCTCGTCCTGGGGGCTGATGATGGGCAAGGACGACTCCAAGGCCTTCGACGTCGGCCGCGTCGTCCGCAACATGTTCGTCAAGCGCTTCCTGCTCAAGCAGACCGGAGCCGTGTTCGGCCGTGCCCTGCCGTTCGGCGTGGGCGCGATCGTCGGCGGGGGCGCGAACCTGGCCATGTCCAAGCAGGTGGTCTCCGCGACCCACGAGGCGTTCGGGCCGCTGCCCACGACGTTCCCCGCGGAACTCGACCTCCAGGAGCGGGCCCCGCGGTTCGACGAGGCGGACCGGGGCGGCGAGCGGGACCGGACGGCCGACCGGGCCTCCACCGCCCACGGCGAGATCACCGGCGAGAAGTAGCCCCGCGCCGCGTCCTCGTGACGCCCGCCGCACGACGACGCCCCGCACCCCGCGGGGCGTCGTCGTCGTTCACGGCCGGTCCGCCGGGGCGTGGCCCCCCGTTCACCGCGTCTCCCTAGCCTGGTGGCGAGCGGGGCCCGCAGGGCCCCGACCGACAGCCGGGAGAGCGCCGTGCGGCCGATCGTCTACGCCCACCGGGGGGCCAGCGCGGCTTTCCCGGAGCACACCCGGGCCGCCTACGTGCAGGCGCTGCTGGACGGCGCCGACGGCGTGGAGTGCGACGTGCACCTCAGCCGCGACGGCCACCTCGTCCTGCACCACGACGCCCAGCTGGGGCGCACGAGCGACGGCCGGGGGCCCGTCTCCTCCCGCACGCTGGCCGAGCTGCGGCGCCTCGACTGGACCTCCTGGAAGGGGGTGCGCATCCCGGCGCACCACGGGGCGCCCGACCGTCAGCTGCTGACCCTGCCCGAGCTGCTGGACCTGCTCCGGGACGCGGGCCGGCCCGTGGGCCTGGCCGTGGAGACGAAGCACCCCAGTCCGTTCGGCCACCGGCTCGAGGAGGAGGTGCTGGGTCTGCTGATGCGGGAGGGCTGGGACCCCGAGACCGGGCGGCTGGACGACGTCACGGTCTCGCTGATGAGCTTCCACCCCGACGCCGTCCGGCACGTCCTGGAGACCGTGCCCGCCCGGCACGTGTGCCAGCTGGTGGAGACCACGACCCGTCGCACGGTCCGGGACAGCCTGCGCGTGCGCCCCGCCACCGCGGCCGTGCTCCACGCGGGCATGCGCTTCGTGGTGCCACCGGCGCTGCCCGTGATCTCGGCCGGTCTCGTGGAGCTGGTGGGCCCGGGCCTGGACTTCGTCCGGGCCCGCCCGGAGCTGGTGCGGCAGTGGCGGGCCGAGGGGCGCGTGCTGCGGGTCTGGACGGTCGACACCGCGCGGGACGTGGACCTGTGCCGCGCGCTCGGCGTCCAGCAGCTCACCACGAACCGGCCGGCCGACGTGCTGCGCTGGGCCGGTTCGCCCGGGGCGGCGGCCGGGGTCCCGGTGCGTGCGCGGGGGTCCGGTCCGTGCCGGTCCCGGTCCGCCGCGGCGACGGTCCGGTAACGAGGGGTCACGCCTCCGCCCGGCGGCCTCGGGCGCGCGTATGCTCGTCAGCACCTGTCCGTCGTTCCCCGACGGCACCGTCCCGCGCCCTCCCCCACCGCCAGGAGGCGGTCATGCCCACCCCGATCCCGCCCGGTGCACCGCGCGCCGACGCCGTCCGCGCCCCCGCCCCGGACCTGCAGGCCGAGGCCGGACGGATCGCCGAGCGCGTGCGCCGCGAGGTCTCGGGGGCCGTCTCGCCCGAGCGCATCGACTCGGAGCTGTCCCTGCTGAACCGGTTCGCGGAGCACGACGACGTCGACGTGGTCGTCGGCCCCGTCCTCGCCGGGATCGTCGCCGCGGCACTGCTCGCCGCCCGCCTCACCAGCGGTCTCGCCGACCCCACCACCGGTGCGTCGGCCTGGCGGGCCCAGGACGGCCTCACCCCGCTCCCGGCCCCCGGGATCGGCCGGATCGCGCTGGACCCGTGCACCCGCCGCCTGCGCATGGGACGTGGCACCGTGCTGGACCTCGCCCCGGTCGCCGACGCCTGGGCCGCGGACCGGACGGTCCAGGTCTTCGCGGAGTCGTTCCCCGGGCAGGCGCTGGTCGCCGAGGTGGGCGGGGCGTTCGCCGTGGGCGGCCCGGCCGCCGCGGCCGCCGCCCTCGTCGGGTCGGCGCCGCCGGGACCGGTGCCGGGACCGTCGTGGGGGGCGGGCCCCGGCACGGACGCCGGGGTCCTGGTGGGCCTCGTCGGTCGCGGACACCGCGGTTTGGCCGTGCTGGAGGGGCCCGCAAGAGACCTGGTCAACCCCGTGACCGGCGCCGCCGTCGTAAGCCCGTGGGACCGGGTGGTCGTCGCCGCACGGAGTGCGGTGGAGGCGCAGGCCTACGCCCGTGCGGCGCACGTGCTGGGCCGGGAGGCCCCCGGGTGGGTCGCGGCGTGCGGGGCCGACGGCGAGTTCGCGGGCACCCGGCCCGGCAGCACCCTCCGGCGGCGGCTCAGGACGCCGGGCTGGCCGGTGCGGGCGGGTCGCACGCCCGCCTGAACGGCGCCGGGCCTCGCGGGTGCCGGAGCGCTCCCCCCGGAGGTTCACGAAAGGTAACACGGGAACTTTCTGCGGCACCGGTGCTGCCCGGCCGCCCGTCGTCCGGTGGTGGCTCCCCGTCGGCCCGCGGGCGCCGCGCGTGCGGCCGGCAGTGCCGGACGCGGACGCAAGATCGCCGCGATTGCAGTCGAGAACGTCTCGTTGAGCGAGATGCCGAACTGTGATCTTTGCCACTGAAAACCGACCGTGCGGTCGGCGTCGCCCCGCCAACTCCGGGATCGAACGCATCGATAACGCAGCGATAACGCCGGCGTGACGGAACCGTGAGGGGGCCATAACACCCCGATCCGTAGAACAGACGTGCCGGTAACACCGGCGTTACGTGCATCGAAAGGAGTTGGACATGACCTCAGTGCCACATCGCTCTCACCGCCGCGACGGAGGTGCGTCGGCAGAGCGAGTGCTGTGGGACGAGGCTGCGGTGCAGGGGAACTCCGCCGGGGCACGTCCGTGGGCGGAGCCCTCGACCCGAGAGGTCCGGAGCACGGAGACGAAGCCCAGCCGGCTGCACCACTTCTTCGAGCGCAGCTGCGACCGCACGCCCGAGGCCCGGGCGCTGCACGCCGACGGCCGGGACTACACGTACGCCGAGCTCGACGAGCTCGCCAACCGCATGGCCCACCTCATCGCCGGCTACGGCCTGGGCGTGGGGGACCGCGTCGGGATCCTGCTCGAGCGCTCGACGATGCTCTACGCGTCCCTGCTGGCCATCCTCAAGACGGGCGCCACCTTCGTCCCGATCGACCCGAACCTGCCCGCCGATCGCGTGCAGTTCATCGCCGAGGACTCCGACCTGGCCCTCCTGCTGACCTCCGCGGAGTTCGTGGCCGTGGTCGAGGACGCACCCGCCGACGTGGTCGACGTGGGCCGGATTGGCCGGCGCCTCGAGGACGCCCCCGCGCACCGCCCGGCGGTCCGCCACGAGGGCGACCCCACGTGCTACATCATCTACACCTCGGGCTCGACCGGCCGCCCCAAGGGCGTCGAGGTCGCGCACTCGAGCATCTGCAACTTCATCGAGATCGTGCCCGAGGTCTACGACGTGCGCCCCGAGGACCGCGTCTACCAGGGCATGACCATCGCGTTCGACTTCTCCATCGAGGAGATCTGGCCCACCTGGGCCGTCGGCGCCGCCCTCGTGGCCGGCCCCACGGACGACTCCCGTCTGGGCCGGGGCCTCGTGCAGTTCCTGCAGCGCATGGAGATCACCGTGCTCTACTGCGTGCCCACCGTCCTGGCCACGCTGGAGCACGACCTCCCCCGCATCCGCAGCATCCTGGTGGGCGGTGAGGCGTGCCCGGCGGATCTCGTGGAGCGGTGGTCCACCCCCGAGCGCCGGATGCTCAACACCTACGGCCCCACCGAGGGCACCGTGACGGCCACGTGGGGCGAGCTGTCCCCCGGCCGGCCCGTGACCATCGGCAAGCCCCTGCCCACCTACGAGGTGCGGATCCTCGACGAGGAGATGAACGAGGTCGCCGACGGCGATCCCGGCGAGATCTGCATCGCCGGCCCGGGCGTGGCCCGCGGCTACGTCAACCTGCCGCACGTCACGGAGGAGCGCTTCCGTCCGCACCCGGACGGGCCCCGGGCCGGGCGGATCTACCGCACCGGCGACCTGGGCCGGTTCATGCCGGACGGCGAGATCGAGTACCTGGGCCGCGCCGACAGCGAGGTGAAGATCCGCGGTCACCGCGCGGACCTGCAGGAGATCGAGAACGTGCTGCGCCGGGAGGACGCGGTCTCGGACGCCGCCGTGAAGCTCGTCTCCGGCGGCGACGACGTCGCGGCGTTCCTCACCCTGCGCGCCCCGGTGCGCGACGAGCGCGCTCTCTTCGAGCTGCTCCACGACTCCGTGGTCGCGGCGCTGCCGCCGTACATGGTGCCGTCCTTCTACGAGATCCTGCCCGCGATGCCGATGATGGTCAGCGGCAAGGTGGACCGGAAGAACCTCCCCGACCCCAGCACGCCGCGCTTCGTGACGACGATGGGCCTGGTCGCGCCCGAGACCGCCACGGAGTGGGGGATCACGGAGGTCTGGTCCAAGGTCTTCCGCATCCCCGAGGAGCAGCTCTCCGTGGAGGCCGACTTCTTCATGGAGCTCGGCGGGCACTCGCTGCTCGCCGCGACCGCCACGTCGGAGCTGCGCCGGGCGCACCCCGAGCAGGACATCTCCATCGCCGACATCTACACCTATCCGACCGTCCGCGACCTGGCCCGGCACCTGGACTCCGCGCCGGCGGCCGTCCCCGCCGTGGCCGCGCCGGACGACCGGCCCGCGCCGCTGCACCACACCAGTGGGCGGGTGGCCCTCTGCGGTCTGGCCCAGGTGACCACGATGGTCCTGGCGGCCGTGCTCGTCGGCTCCCCGCTCGCCGCGGTCCTGTACTCCTACGGCGGGCAGTTCAGCTACGCCCTGATGTGGGACATGCTGCTCGTGGGCGTCGTGGTCTCCGTGCTCGCGCGCTTCTTCCTGCCGTTCCTCGGGTCCCGGGTCCTCGGTCGCCTCGTGCGACCCGGGCACCACGCCCTCTGGGGGAGACAGTACTTCCTGCTCTGGTGCATCGACGGCCTGACCCGGCTCTCGCCGCTCAGCCTGCTGACCGGCACCCCGATGGCCGCGGTCTACCTGCGCCTGCTGGGCGCCAAGATCGGTGCGGACGCCCACGTGGGCACCGCCGCCGTCGGTCTGCCCTCGCTCGTCACCATCGGCTCCCGCTCCAGCGTCGGCTACAACTCCTCCGTGCAGACCGCCCAGGTCGAGGACGGCTGGGTCACCATCGCGCCGGTGCACATCGGCGACGACGCGTTCGTGGGGGCCAACGCCCTGCTGCAGCCCGGTGCCCGGGTCGAGGACGGCGCCCGCCTGGCCGAGCAGTCCCTGGCCTCCCGCAACCAGACGATCCCCGCCGGCGAGCACTGGCTGGGTTCCCCCGCCCGTCCCGGCGACGGCGACGACGAGCTGCTCGAGCGGATGGAGCGGCGCCCGCTGCCCGGCGGCCGCTGGCCCGCACCGCTCGCGGCCGGTCTGCTCCTGGGCTGGATGGCCCTCGAGGTGCTGCCCTTCGTCCTGGTGCTCCCGTCCTTCCTGATGATCTGGATCGTGGCCCTGGAGTTCGGCCTGCCGGCGGGGCTCGCCCTCACCCCGGCCGTCGGCATCGTCTACGTGCTCACGGTCTGCGCCGTGGTCGCGGCCGGCCGCAAGCTCGTCCTGCGCCGGACGCCCACCGGCATCCACCCCGTCCGCAGCGGGCTGGGCGTGCGCAAGTGGATGGCCGACCAGCTCCTCTCCACCAGCCTGGAGAACACGAACGCCCTCTACGCCACGATGTACACCGTGCCCTGGCTGCGCGCTCTCGGCGCCAAGGTCGGCCCGCGCTCCGAGGTGTCCACGGTGGGCCACATCGACCCCGACCTGCTCACCCTCGGCGAGGGCAGCTTCGTCGCGGACATGGCCAGCGTCGGCAGCGCGGTCTACCACCACGGCCACCTGCACATGGAGCGCACCGTGGTGGGCGACCGCTCGTTCGTGGGCAACGCCGCGTTCGTGCCCTCGGGCACCCGGATGGGCGAGGGCTCCCTGGTGGGCGTGGCCTCGGTGCCCCCGGCCGACGTGCCGGACGGCACGTCCTGGCTGGGCTCGCCCGCCATGTTCCTGCCCCGCCGGCAGGACAGCGGCAACTTCGACGAGAGCCTCACCTTCCGGCCCTCGCGGGGCAAGGTGGCGGCCCGCCTCGTCATCGAGGCCCTGCGCATCACGGTCCCCCCGGCGCTGATCGGGATGATCGGCTACCTGGGCCTGCTCGCCTCGGTGGCCCTCGTGCCCGAGCTGACGCTGCTCGGCTTCGTGGCCGTGCTGCCGCTCATCGCGCTGGCCACCGGCCTCCTGGTGGTGCTGTCCGTCGTCGTCCTGAAGTGGGCGATCGTGGGCCGCTACCGCCAGCGCGTCGAGCCGCTGTGGGACAACTTCGTCCGGCGCAGCGAGTTCGTCACCGGCGTGTACGAGTCCGCGGCGGTCCCCGCCCTCATCGGCGGCCTCGTGGGCACGCCCCTGATCGGTCCGGTGCTGCGCCTGTTCGGCGCCCAGATCGGGCGGCGGACCTACATCGGGACGACCTACCTCACGGAGTTCGACCTCGTCCACATCGGCGACGACGCCAGCGTCTCCACGGACGTGTCCCTGCAGACCCACCTCTTCGAGGACCGGGTGATGAAGATGTCCCACGTGGAGATCCTGCCCGGCGCCAGCGTCGGAGCGCGCTCGATCGTGCTCTACGACACGACCGTCGGCGCCGGCACCTCGGTGGACGCGCTGTCGCTGGTGATGAAGGGCGAGCAGCTGCTGCCCCACACCACCTGGCGCGGCATCCCGGTGCGGTCCGCGGCGCCCGCGGTGACGTCGGGACGATGACCCGGCCATGAACGGCAAGAAGGTGTCCCCGCGGCCCGGTGACGGGTCGCGGGGACACGGTCCCTCCTCCGGCGGGAAGGCTCTCGGCGGGAAGGCTCTCGGCGGGAGGGTCGTCGGCGGGAGGGCGTCGGGCGCAGGAGCGTCAGGCGCTGCGCATGTAGCCCATCAGCTCCGTGATCTGCGCGGAGGGCGGCGCCCCCAGCTCGTCGGCCATCGTGCTGCAGAAGCTGCGGAAGGTCTGCAGCGCCGGGGCGTTGTTGCCGAGACCCAGGTCCGCCTCGATCGAGACGCGGACCGCGCTCTCCCGCAGCGGGTCCAGGGCGCGGACGTTGTCGGCGAGCACGTGCGCCCGGTAGAAGTCGCGGTGCTCCAGCGAGAGCCGGGCGAGGTGCTCCACGGCGTTGACGTAGAGGGTGCGCAGCCGGTCCTGCTCGGCCATGACCCAGCCGTCGTACCAGCCGGGCAGCAGCTGGGCGCCGTCGGGGGACAGGAACCAGGGGTCCTCCGTCACGGGCGCCGTGGCGTCGGCCGCACGGTGCAGGGAGTCGCGCAGCTCGTGCAGGTCCACGGTGACCGACGCCGCCAGGGCGATGTTGTTGCCGCGGGTCCCCACCGCCCCGGGCACCTGGCGCGAGATGTTGAAGACGGTGGTGCGGAGGCTGCCCATGGCGCGCTCTGCGGTCCGGTCGGGCCACAGCAGCTCGCCGAGGAAGCGGCGCGGCTTCGGGCCCAGGACGGCGAGCGCGGCCAGCAGGCGCTGCTGCCGGTGGCCCAGGGCCAGCACGGAGCCGTCGAGCTCCACCTCGACGTTGCCGAGCAGCCGCAGCCGGATCGAGTGTTCCCCATCCATTGTCATGATCCCCCACTGTCATGATCTCTGTTCCCCGGTGCGCCCGGTGCCGACCTTCCCCCGAAGGCGTCGGTCCGAGCGTGGTCCTCTCCGGTCCCGCGGACCAGGATCCAGGTCCGCCACGAGAGAGGGTTCAGGCACCGATCATCCCGGCTCAGGCGCCGTGAGTCAAAAGCGAACGCCCCGGTGCCGTCAAATGCAAACGAAGTGCAAGGCAGCGGGCGCGCGACCCCTCCCGGGGGTGGTGCGCCGGCGCGGACAGTGGTACAAGGCCGATCCCCGGTGCGCCCGGGGCACGAGTTCAGGAGTTCTACCGATGACCGACCAGCGAACCGTCACGGGAGTCCGCACGGACCCCCTCGGCAACATCGTCGCCCTGTGCAACCCCACCGAGGTGTGGTCCCCTCGGTCGACCACCCGGATCATCCGGGACATCGAGAGCGAGGTCCACCACTACTACGTTCCGGGCTCGTCGGGACGGATGCGGGTCCGCGTGGTGTCCGCCGGGTGCGAGAAGCGGCTCTGGGCCGCCCCGGAGGACACCGTGTGCAACAACCTGCACGACCTGCCGTCCGTGTGAGCGGCGTCGCCCGGGCCGTGGGACGCCGACGGTGACGTGCAGGCCGTGTGGCCTCGACGGCGCCGTGGAGGCCCTGCCGTCCGGACCGTGGCGTCCCGACCACGGGGTGCGGCGCGGGCTCACAGGTAGCGCACGAGCTCCGCCGCGATGCCCGTGTAGGTGGCCGGCGTCAGTCCGGAGAGGCGACGCTCCGCGGCGGGGGACAGCCCCAGTCCCGCCACGAACTCCTGGAGCCGGGCCGCGTCCACCCGGCGGCCGCGGGTCAGCTCCTTGAGCCGTTCGTAGGGGTTGTCCATGCCCTCGACACCGGCGATCGCCTCGGCCCGCATGACCATCTGGATCGCCTCGGCGAGGACCTCCCAGTTCTCGTCGAGATCGGCGGCCAGGACCGACTCCGCCACGTCCAGGCGGGCCAGGCCCTTGCGCGCGTTGGAGACGGCCAGCAGGGAGTGCCCGAAGGCGACCCCGATGTTGCGCTGGGACGAGGAGTCCGTGAGGTCCCGCTGCCACCGGGACGTCACGAGCGTGGCGCCCAGGGAGTCCAGCAGGGCATTGGAGAGCTCGAGGTTCGCCTCGGCGTTCTCGAAGCGGATGGGGTTGACCTTGTGCGGCATGGTGGAGGAGCCCGTGGCGCCCTCCACCGGGATCTGCTGGAAGTAGCCGATCGAGATGTAGGACCACACGTCGGTGCAGAAGTTGTGCAGGACCCGGTTGAACCGGGCGAGGTCGGCGTAGAGCTCGGCCTGCCAGTCGTGGGACTCGATCTGCGTGGTCAGCGGGTTCCAGTCGAGACCCAGGCCCTCGACGAAGCCGCGCGAGACCTCGGTCCAGTCCGTCTCGGGGACGGAGGCGTAGTGGGCCGCGTAGGTGCCCGTGGCGCCGTTGATCTTCCCCAGGTACTCCGTGCGCTCGATCCGGGACAGCTGGCGGCCCAGGCGGTGGGCGACGACCGCCATCTCCTTGCCCAGGGTGGTGGGCGTGGCGGGCTGGCCGTGGGTCCGGGAGAGCATCGGGACGGCCGCCGCGGACCCGGCCAGCGCCGCGACGTCGGCCACGAGGGCCCGGGCCGCGGGCAGCCACACGTCGGTCGTGGCGTCCTTGACGCCCAGGGCCCACGCCAGGTTGTTGATGTCCTCGGAGGTGCAGCCGAAGTGCACGAGGGGCACCAGGTGCCCGAGCCCCAGGCCGGGCAGCCGGCGGCCGATGTAGTACTCCACCGCCTTGACGTCGTGGACCGTCACGGCCTCGATCTCCGCGAGCTCCGCGACCGCGTCCGTGTCGAAGTCCGTGACCACGCGGCGCAGCCCGGCGATCTGCTCCCCGCTCAGCGGCGCCAGGCCCGGCAGCACCGAGCGCTCGGCGAGGTGGATGAACCACTCGACCTCGACGTGCACCCGGTTGCGGTTGAGGGCGGCCTCGGACAGGTGGTCGACCAGAGGGGCGACCACCGGCTGGTAGCGGCCGTCGAGCGGGCCCAGTGCGACGGGCGGGACGGCGGCGGCGAGCGCCGCGCGCCCCGAGGACAGGATGCGATCGGTGTTGGGCATGGGCACATTCTTCCACGACAGGACGGACCCCTCCGGTGGCCGTCCTGTCGTCCGGCGCCGGGAAGACGCCGGCCGGGTCGTCGCAATCCCGGGCACGGACGGACCACTCCGGACGGACGCGCGTCATGCGCCGGGGGAACCCCCCGGGAGCGGGGATAGCATGACCTCCATGAGTACCAGCGACGCTACCCGCACCCTGGCCGGCACCGCCCCGGCCCCGGGCACGACCACCGCCACCACCCCGCCGGTCCGGCCGCGCCCCGCCCTGTCCCGACTGCCCCGCTACGTGGCCGGCAAGCCTCCGGTCGTGGTGGACGGGCTCGCCTCCTACAAGCTGTCCTCCAACGAGAACCCGTTCGGGCCCGTGCCCGCCGTCAGGGAGGTCCTGGCCGGCTGGGACGCGGTGCACCGCTATCCCGAGACCACCTCCGCGGAGCTGCGGGAGGTCCTCGGGGAGTTCCTCGGCGTGCCGGCCGAGGACGTCGTCACCGGCGCCGGCAGCCTCGGCGCGCTCAACCAGCTGCTCGGGGCCTTCGTGGGCACCGGCGAGGACGGCACGCCGGACGAGGTGGTGCACGCCTGGCGCTCCTTCGAGGCCTACCCGATCAGCATCGGGCTCTCGGGCGGGCTGGGCGTGCCGGTCCCGAACCGCCGGGACGGCTCCCACGACCTCGAGGCCATGGCCGCCGCCGTCACCGACCGGACCAGGGTCGTGCTGCTGTGCACGCCGAACAACCCCACGGGCCCCAGCCTCACCACCGTCCAGGTCGAGGAGTTCCTCGCCGCCGTGCCCCGGGACGTCGTCGTGGTGATCGACGAGGCGTACCAGGAGTTCCAGCGCCGGGACGACCTGGTCAACGGCATCGACCTATACCGGCAGCACCCCAACGTCGTCGTGCTCCGGACGTTCTCCAAGGCCCACGGGCTGGCCGGTCTCCGGATCGGCTACTCCGTGGCGGGCCAGGGGATCACCCCGTACCTGCGGCAGGCGTCCCCGGCGTTCTCCGTGACCGACCTCGCCCAGCGCGCGGCGATCGCGTCCGTGCGCCACTACGACCAGGTGGCCGAGCGCGTCCAGAAGGTCGTCGACGAGCGGGAGCGGGTCCTGGCCGGGCTCGACGCGCTCGGCTGGCCGTACCCGGAGACGCAGGCCAACTTCGTGTGGCTGGACCTCGGGGAGCACAGCGGGCAGTTCGCCGAGCTGTGCGACTCCCGCGCGCTGGCCGTGCGCCGTTTCGGCGCCGAGGGCGTGCGCGTGACGATCGGCGAGCCGGAGGCCAACTCCCGGTTCCTCGAGGTGTGCGCGCACTTCCCCCACCCGCCCGTGCTCTGACCCGGGCTCGCGCCCGCCCGGCTCCTCCTCCGAGCAACCCGAAAGGACGTCCTGCCCATGGATGCCGCTCCCTCGACCCCGGCCGCCCGCGTGCCGGCCCGCACCGCGCCGACGCCGGAGGTGCGCACACGCCTGGTGCGGCTCCTCGACCGGGACGGCCGCCGGAACGAGGACCCCGTCCTGTCCCCGTACGTGCGCGACGTCGGTGCCGAGCAGCTGCGCGAGCTCTACCGCTCGATGGCGCTCGCCCGCCGGTTCGACGAGGAGGCGACCAACCTCCAGCGGCAGGGTCAGCTGGTGCTGTGGGCGCCGATGCGCGGGCAGGAGGCCGCCCAGGTGGGCTCCGCCCGCGCGCTGCGCCCGGCCGACCACGTGTTCCCGACCTACCGCGAGCACGCCGTGGCCATCGAGCGGGGCGTCGAGCCCGCCGAGCTGCTCACCGTCTTCCGCGGGCACAGCTCCGGGGGCTGGAAGCCGAGCGAGCACCACATGAACGTCTACTCGATCGTGCTCGGCTGCCAGGTCCCGCACGCGGTGGGCTACGCCATGGGCATCGACCTGGACCGCCGCGCCGCCGAGGCGGAGGGGCGGGAGGTGGAGCCGGCGGCCGCGGTCGTCTACTTCGGGGACGGCACCTCGACCCAGGGCGAGGTCCACGAGGGCATGGTCTTCGCCGCGTCCTACGACGCCCCGGTGGTCTTCTTCGTGCAGAACAACCAGTGGGCCATCTCCGTGCCGTTCAGCACCCAGTCCCGCGTGCCCCTCGCCGAGCGCGCCGCCGGGTACGGCTTCGAGGGGATCCGCGTGGACGGCAACGACGTGCTGGCGGTCCTGGCGGCCTCCCGGTACGCCCTCGAGGAGGCCCGCGCCGGCCGCGGCCCCGTGCTCGTGGAGGCCGAGACCTACCGGCTCGGGGCCCACACCACCGCGGACGACCCGACCAAGTACCGCCTGCGGGAGGACGAGCGCCGCTGGACCGAGCTCGACCCCCTGATCCGGCTCGAGGCGCACCTGCGCGAGGCGCACGGCACGCCGGACGACTTCTTTGCCGACGTCGCCGCCGACGGGCAGGCGTTCGCGGAGCAGGCCCGCGCCCTCGTCCTGGCCATGGACCCGCCCGTGTTCGAGGAGTTCTTCGACCGGCCCTACGCCGAGCGGCACGCCCTCGTGGAGGAGGAGCGCGCCTGGTACGCGGCCTACCGGGCCGGGTTCGACGACGGCGACCACGACGGCGACCACGACGGGTCGCGGCACGACGACGGGCCGGCCGGGCAGGACCCGGGCACGCAGGCCTCCGGGCTCACCGTGGCCGCGGACGCCGCGGACGGGGTGCCCGACGCCCGGACCGCCGGCACCGAGGAGGACCTCGCATGAGCACCGCTCCCGACCTGACGATCGCGAAGGCGGTCAACGCGGGCCTGCGCCGCGCCATGGAGGAGAACCCCCGGGTGCTGCTCATGGGCGAGGACATCGGCTCCCTGGGCGGCGTGTACCGCGTCACCGAGGGGCTCAAGGCGGACTTCGGCGCCCACCGCGTCATGGACACCCCGCTGGGGGAGGCCGGGATCGTGGGCACCGCCATCGGGCTCGCGCTGCGCGGCTACCGGCCCGTGTGCGAGATCCAGTTCGACGGCTTCTCCTTCCCGGCCTTCAACCAGATCACCACGCAGCTGGCGAAGATGCGCAACCGCACCAGCGGGGACGTCACCGTCCCCGTGACCATCCGCATCCCCTACGGCGGGGTGATCGGGTCCGTCGAGCACCACTCGGAGTCCCCCGAGGCCCTGTTCGCCCACACGGCGGGGCTGCGCATCGTGACGCCCTCCAACGCGCAGGACGCCTACTGGATGACCCAGCAGGCGATCGCGTGCGAGGACCCCGTCATCGTCTTCGAGCCCAAGCGGCGCTACTGGCTCAAGGGCGCGGTCGACGTCGAGCGCCCGACGGCCGACCCGTTCTCCGCCCAGGTCCTGCGCCCGGGGGAGGACGCCACCGTGGTCGCCTGGGGTCCTCTCGTGCCGGTCGCCCTCGCCGCGGCGCAGGCCGCGGAGGAGGACGGGCGCAGCGTCGAGGTGATCGACCTGCGCTCGCTGTCGCCGATCGACTTCGACACCGTCGAGGACTCCGTGCGCCGGACCGGCCGCCTCGTCGTCGCCCACGAGGCACCGACCTTCGGCGGCCTCGGCGGGGAGATCGCCGCGCGCATCGGCGAACGGGCGTTCTACTCCCTCGAGGCGCCGGTGCTGCGGGTGGGCGCCTTCCACCTGCCCTACCCCGTGGCGGCCGTCGAGGACCAGTACGTGCCGGACCTCGACCGGATCCTCGAGGCCCTGGACCGGTCCTTCGCCTACTGACCCGCCGACCCGGCCGCCGGACCCGGGCCGGCGGGACCGCCGACCCGGCCCGGGTGCCGTGCGAGAGAGGAAGTACTGACATGCCCCAGATCTTCAACCTGCCCGACGTCGGCGAAGGCCTGACCGAGGCGGAGATCCTCGCGTGGAAGGTCGCGCCGGGGGAGACCGTGACGGTCAACCAGGTGCTCGTCGAGATCGAGACCGCCAAGTCCGTGGTCGAGCTCCCGTCCCCGTACGCCGGGACCGTCCTGGACCTGCTGGTCGCCGAGGGCCGCACGGTCGAGGTCGGCACGCCCATCATCGCCGTCGGGTCTCCGGACGAGTCGCCGGCCGCGGCACCCGGCCCCGGGGAGGCCGCCCCCGCGGACGTCACCGACGCCGTCCCCGGAGTGCTGGGGGAGGGCGGGCGGCCCTCCACCGGGGAGGACCGTCCCCTCGTCGGGTCCGGTCCCAAGGCCGACCCCGTGCGCCGCCGCCGCCGCGCCGTCCGGCCGCAGGTCCCCGAGCCCGAGCCGGCCCGTCCCGCGGCGTGGGCGGAGAAGCTGTCCCGGGGCCCCCTGGGGCCCGGGCTCGGCGGTGGGATCGGCACGGCCGCCCAGGGCATCGCCGGGCGCGCAGCCCGTCTCGCCGGGGACACCGGCGTCTGGCGCCGGCCCGTCCGCGGCGACGGACCGGTGACCACGGCGGCCGAGAGCGTCCCGCGCCGCCCCGCGCTGGCGAAGCCGCCCGTCCGGAAGGCCGCACGGGACCTCGGCGTCGACCTCGCCGACGTCCCCGCGACGGGCGCGGCAGGCCAGATCACCAAGCAGGACCTGCTGGCCCACGTGGCGCGGCTGGGCGAGTCCGGGGACCGGCGCCGCCCCGCGGCCCCGGAGGAGCGGATCGAGCGGATCCCCGTCAAGGGGGTGCGGAAGGCCACGGCGCAGAACATGGTGCGCAGCGCGTTCAGCGCCCCGCACGCCTCGGTCTTCGTGGAGCTCGACGCCACGCGCACCATGGAGTTCGTCCAGCGGCTCAAGGCCGCACCGGACTACGAGGGCGTCAAGGTCACGCCCCTGCTGGTGCTCGCGAAGGCCGTCCTGTGGGCCGCCGCCCGCAGTCCGCAGGTCAACGCGACGTGGACGGACGAGGAGATCCTCGTCAAGCACTTCGTCAACCTGGGCATCGCGGCCGCCACGCCGCGCGGGCTCATGGTCCCGAACGTCAAGGACGCCCAGGACCTCTCGCTGCGGGAGCTGGCCGTGGCCCTCGACGACCTCTCGCGCACCGCCCGGGCGGGACGAACCCAGCCGGCGGACATGCAGGGGGGCACCCTGACCATCACCAACATCGGTGCCCTCGGCCTCGACACCGGCACGCCGATCATCAATCCCGGAGAGGTCGCGATCGTCGCGTTCGGCAGCATCAAGCAGAAGCCGTGGGTCGTCGACGGCGCGGTGGTGCCCCGCTGGGTGACCACGCTGGGCGGGTCCTTCGACCACCGCGTGGTGGACGGCGACCTCGCGGCCCGCTTCACCGCGGACGTCGCCCGGATCCTCGAGGAACCGGCGCTGCTGCTGGACTGACCCCGGCCGGGCTCCCGCGGCCGCGAGCGCGCGGCGTGCCCCGGGACTCCGGGTCCGGGCGGCACGGCAACGGCCCCGCACCGATCGGTGCGGGGCCGTCTGCTGCGTCGTCGACGCGCGTGCCACCACGTCCTGCGGCTCTCCCCGCCGGGCCGGAGCCCGGCGCCGCGCCGTCGTGGAACAGGGCGGTGGCTTCCCGCGCCCGGCGTCCCATCTCCTGTGGACCCGTGATTGAAATCCCCCCAGACACAATCACACATCTCATTCACGATGGATCACTCGTGCGACGCCGGCCGCGGTGGCAACCTGCCCGTCGGTCTCCGGCGTCGCCGCCGGGGACCTGTCCCCCCACGTCCGGAGCGCCGCCTCAGTGCGGCCTCCTGACGTCCAGGACTGGGACCAGTATTGCGGGTGCCTGGACAAAAGTCTGTCCCCCGAAGTGGGCATGACGGCACGTGACCTCGGTCACCTCCGCGACGGCGGTCGTAGGCTGGGCGCATGCCTCCGCACCTGCCGCCCCGCCCCTCCGCCCGTTCGGCGGTCCCGCCGTTCCGGGTGATGGAGATCCTCGCCGACGTCGAGCGCCTGCGGGCCGCCGGCCGGGACGTCGTCTCCCTCTGCGCGGGGGAGCCCTCCGGCGGGGCCCCGGGCGTCGTGGCCCGGGCGGCCGCCCGGGTGCACGAGCGCAACGAGGGACTGGGCTACACCCCCGCCCTCGGGATCGAGCCGCTGCGCCGGGCCGTGGCGGGGCACTACGCCCGGTGGTACGGCCTCGACGTCGGGCCCGAGGACGTCGCGATCACCACGGGGGCCTCCGGGGCGCTCGTGCTGACCTTCCTGGCGGCGTTCGACGCGGGGGACCGGGTGGCCGTGTGCCGGCCGGGCTACCCGGCCTACCGCAACACCCTGGCCGCGCTGGGCGCCGACGTGGTGGAGCTCGACTGCGGGGCGGCGACCCGCTTCCGGCCCACGCCCCGGATGCTCGACGCCGCGGTCGCCGCGCACGGCCCGCTGCGGGGCCTGGTGGTGGCGGGCCCCGCGAACCCGACCGGCACCGTGCTGGAGCCCGCGGAGCTGGCGGCGCTGGCCGGGTGGTGCACCGAGCACGGGACGCGCCTGATCAGCGACGAGATCTACCACGGGATCGTGCACACGGTCCCGCAGCTCGACCGCCGCGGCGGCGGCCGGTACCGGGGCGCCAGCGCGTGGGAGCACGACCGCGACGCCGTGGTGATCTCCTCCTTCTCCAAGTACTGGGGGATGACCGGGTGGCGGCTGGGCTGGGCCCTGCTGCCCCGGGACCTCGCGGCCGCGGTCGACGCGCTGGCCGGCAACCTCAGCCTCTGCCCGCCCGCCGCCGCCCAGCACGCCGCCGTGGAGGCGTTCACGCCGGACGCCTACGCCGAGGCGGACCGGGCGGTCGAGGAGTTCGCGCGCTCCCGGAGCCTGCTCCTGGACGCGCTCCCCGCGCTGCGGTGGGGGGAGGCCGCCCCGGCCGACGGGGCGTTCTACCTCTACGCGGACCTCGGGGAGCAGCTCGAGCGGCACGGCAGCTCCCTGGAGTGGTGCCGGCGGCTGCTCGAGGCGGAGGCGGTCGCGGTCGTGCCGGGCCTGGACTTCGACGCCGCGCGCGGCCACCGCACGGTCCGGCTGTCCTTCGCCGCGGGGCCCGAGCGGGTCGAGGAGGCCGTCACCCGGATCCTGCGGTTCCAGTCCCGGTCCTGAAGCACTCCGCCAGGTGCCCGGGGAGCACCCCGGTCCGGAGCAGGAACCGGTGCGCCGTGGTGCGCCCCACGAACACGAGTCCCCGCTCCCGGAGCCGGGCGGCCAGGAGGTCCCCTCCGGGGGAGTGGCCGGACTGCTCCAGCACGGTCAGCGGCGGCCGGGCCCGGGCCGGCCGGAGGTCGCCGACGAGCTCCGCCCAGTCACCGGCTCCGAGCCCGCGGCTCGCACGGGCGTTGCGCACCACGGCCTCGATCTTGACGCGGTTGCGGATCACCGCGGGATCCAGGAGTAGCTCGTCGACGTCGTCCGCCGTCATCCGGGCGATCTCCGCGGGGAGGAACTCCCGGAACGCCCGGCGCAGGCCCTCCCGGCGCTGGGCGATGCTCCACCGCGCCAGTCCCGCCTGGAAGACCTCGAGGCTCAGGGCCTCGAACCAGCCCGCGGCGTCCTCGGGCGGCGAGCCCCAGCGCCGGTCGTGCTCCTCGAGGGTCGCCGGGCCCGTGGGCGCCCAGGGGCAGCGGCGCAGGCCGTCCCCGCAGAGCACGGCGCGGAAGGCGTCGCCGGGGCGGTGGTCGTCGGCGGGGTGCGGGCCGGGCCCGGCTGCGGTGGCGTCCATGGGGCCACGGTAGGGGCGGCGGGGGAGCGGACCGGGGCGCGCGCGAGCGCCTGTGGACGATCCCGCGCAGGAGCGGGACCGCCGGCACCGGGGTGCAGGACGGGTGCCCGCGCACGGCACCGGGCGGCGGCACGCGCTGCGGGCGCCCGGTGCGCCCCCGGTGCGGCCGGTCAGAAGCGGGAGACCTCACCGGTGCCGTCGGCGATCTCGATGGCCACGGGCTCGTCGTCCCCCTCGTTGCCGTCGTGGACGATGAACACGGCGGTGGGGTCGCCCTCCGGGAAGGCGCGGATCGTGACCGAGCCCGAGGTCGCGGCGTTGAGCACCTCCATGGACTGGCGGGTGGCGGCGCGCAGCACGGCCGTGGGCAGCGGCTTGCCCCGCTCGTCCAGGATGTCCACGAGCACACCGCGCGCGCGTGCCGCGCGCGTGACCTCGAGCAGGTACGGGGTGGCGACCGAGCGGCCCCGGATGGAGTCCCGCAGCTGCGCCTCGGTGAGCCGGAACTGCTCGATCTCGTAGTCGGAGACCGGGGAGTGGTCGTGCGCGATCCGCTCGAGCAGCCCGCCCGCGAGACGGCGCACCTCGTGCACGCGCTGGACGGAGGCGTTGACGGTGTCCTGCTCGGCCTCGTCGTGGGAGCGCGCGGAGATCACCATGTCCCGGGCCTCGGCGAACGCCGCGGAGGCCCGGTCGTACTCGCGGGCGATGAGCTGGCTCGCCAGCAGCAGGGCCGCCGCCGCGGCGTTGGTCAGCGCCGCGTCCCACAGCCCCAGGGCGGAGCGGGCGCCCCACGTCATGGAGACGGCCACCGCGATGACCAGCGTGGCCCATCCCCAGCCGGCCCGGCGCCGGATGCCCAGGGCCACGATGAAGCCGTCGAAGCCCAGGGTGAACCACTGGCCGCCGAACAGGTCCGCCTGGGGGTCCAGCGCGTCGTAGGAGCGCTGGATGGACACCAGCATCAGGAGCACGCCCAGGGCGGCCGGCAGATCGGGCAGCCGGCGCTGCCCGTACGGGTAGACGACCAGGGCCACGGCCACCACGTAGGTCACGAGCGCGGCCTGCATCAGGTCCGGCTTGTCCATGCTGCGCGTCTGCAGGATGCCGAGCACCACGGGGATCAGGAAGAAGACCGCCCCGGCCACCAGGCTCAGCGGGTGGAAGAACGCGCGGGAGATCACGGCTGGGCGTCCCGGGGCCACAGGATCGTGACGCGGGTGCCGCGCCCCGGTGCACTGTCGACGTCCACGGCCCCGCCCACGTGGCGCACGTTGCCCAGGATGGACACGCGCACCCCGAGCCGCCGGGAGTCGATGTTCCGGACCTGGAAGCCGCGGCCCCGGTCCACCACCTCGAAGCGCAGGAAGAAGCCCTCCGGGTTGATGCGGGTGGGCGGGCACACGCCGCCGTCCATGGTCACGAACGTGATCCCGGTGTCCGCGTGCCGCGCGCTGTTGGAGACCGCCTCGGTGACCGCCTGCACCAGCGCCTGCGCGGTCTCCGCGGGCAGCAGGGGACGCGGCTCGCCGGGGGGCCTGATGTAGGGCGTGATGCTGTTGAAGCGCACGCGGCTGCGCCACGGGGACAGCGACTCGAGCAGGTCGTCCAGCAGGGTGTGCACCATCGTGGTGCCCTTGCCCTCGGCCCGGCGCTCCTCGACGGCGAGGACGTCGAGGGCGCGCTGCGCCAGTTCCCGGGTGCGCCGCTGGACCGGGCCCGGGGCCCGTCCCGCGTCGAGGAGGGCGGCCATGACGTTGTCGTGGATCAGGCGGTCCAGCCGCTCCTGCTCCTCCGCCTGGGAGCGCGAGCGGTTCAGCTGCAGCTCCTGCGCGATCGCGGCCGCGTAGACCCGGTCGGCGTTCTGCCCGCCCCGGTAGACGAGACTGATCAGCACCACCAGGACCACGCCGAAGGCGATCCGGCTCGTGGCGTCGAACAGCACGTCCATCACGTCCGGCGCCGCCGCGGTGCGCACCATGACTAGGACGTAGAAGACGGTGACGGACGCCAGGTAGGCCACGGCGAGCTCGATGCTCCACACGACCACGGTCGCGGCGGTCGCGAGCAGGATGAAGGGCTCGATCCACGGGTCCTGCGGCGGGGAGGATCCCGTCCAGGCCAGCGGGAGCGTCAGGACGGCGAGCGCCACGAGCACCGGGGCCGCGACCACCGGCCACATCCGCACCTTCCGCCCGACGCCCTGGAAGAGCAGCATGCAGCCGTTGAGCAGCAGCGCCACCAGGAACACGAGGTGCCAGCGCTCGAAGGCGGACAGCTGGTCCTCGAGGACGGTCAGGGCCTCGAGGAACAGTGCGACGGCGACCAGCCCGTGGCAGATGTTCGCGAGCAGGTGGATCCGGTAGGAGTTCATCCCCAGTTCCTGCGGCGAGGTGGGCACCAGGAGACTGCTGCGCCGCCGCCGGGCGGGGACCTTCCGGTAGGCCAGCGGGGACCGGGGCGCGTCGTGGCTCACGGAGGGCTGGCCGTCACCGGGGCGAGGGGCGGATCACAGATGCTTCTCCGCCGTGGTGATGTCCGCAGTGGGCTCCACGAGACCGTCCTCGATCGCCCGGATGCGCAGGTCGATCTTGGTGGGCGCCGGGCGTCCGACGCGGGCGTACTTCTCGCGGATCCGGTCGATGTTGGTCTTGACCGCGCTCTGCTTGATGCCCATGCGGCGTGCCACCTGGACCTGCGCGAAGCCGGAGGCGTAGAGCCGCAGGGTCTCCTGCTCGCGCGGGGAGAGACTGGCCCGGGAGAACTCGACGTCGCCGTCGATCGCGGCCGCGAGCTCCTTGGTGATCACCGGCTTGCCCTCGGCGATGTTGCGGGCCTCCTCGATCGCGGTCTCGAGCGGATCCGACTTGCGCACGAGGCCCAGCGCCCCGGCGCGCAGCGCCTCGCGGATCAGGGCGGCGTTCTCGCCGATGCTGAAGATGAGCACCTTCATGCCCGCGGCGCGCAGCAGCTCCACGTTGGGCGCGGGACGGGACATGTCGTCGAGGGACAGGTCCAGGAGCACGACCTCGCACTCGATCCGCTTGGCGCCCTGGGCCGTGAGGGCGGGGTTCTCGGGGTCCCGGCCCAGCTGGTCGAGGAGGGCGGGGACGCTGGAGGCGGCTCCGACGAGCTTCACGTCCGCCTGCGAGGTCATGGAGACGAGGCGGACGCCCTCCCGGACGACCTCGTGGTCATCGACGACGGCGACAAGGGTGGACGGCATGGGTGTTTCCTCCGGATGCTGCTCGGTGGGCCGGTCCGCAGATTTCCGCGTGGGGGTGACGGATCTCACCGAGGTGCTCCGATTGTCCCCCTTCTTGTGGTGGGATGCGAATTCGACACGGCGCCGCGGCGCAACGTTACCGCGTCGCGTCGCCCCAGCTGTCCCCCCAGCGATCGACCCTGCGGTGGTAGCGCACGCCCCAGAGCCCGCCGAGCACCGCCCCGAGCAGGTCGACGACGAGGACCGCCGCGACCGCGAGCAGGCCCGGCACCAGCAGGTCCCCGATCAGCGCCTGGACCGAGACGCCCACGGGCGCCAGGCCGACGGTGTCCGCCCACAGCAGGCCGGCGACGGTGGCCACGGAACGGCCGAACAGCGACCACAGCCACACGGACACGCCCTGCCGGGCACCGGAGAAGCGGGCCATCCGACCGGCGGCGTAGCCGCCGCCCAGGAAGGAGAGGAACTCGATCAGACCGAGCGCCGCGGCCGCCGTCCAGGCCGTCGCGGAGCCGGAGCCCAGATCGTCGACGACGCCGCCGACCCCGTCGACGAGCCGGAGCCCCAGTGCCGCCGCGACGAGACCCGCCAGGGCCAGCAGCAGCCAGGTCAGGGCCATGGCGCTGAGCCAGCCGAAGAATCCGGGCACCAGCTGCAGGCCCCCGAACTCCTCGCGCTGGCGGGCCAGACGGGCCGCGGGGTCGGCCTGCGACCCGGGCCCGGCAACGTACTCCCCTCCGGGGCCGGGACCGTATCCGGCGCCGGGGCCAGGACCGTATCCGTCGCCGGGGCCGCCCCGATCGGCGGTGCCGGGACCGCGGCCGGCGTCGGCGGCCGGGCCGGCGGCGACGACCGCGGGGGTCGGCTCGGTGCGCGGTTCCGTCGGCTCGTGCACCGGGCGCTGGGCGGTCACCGACGGCAGCGGCCTGGTGTGCTGGTCGTCCTCGTCGTCGTACCAGGACCAGTCCTCGGCGCCGCCGCTGCCGACCGCGCTGCTCCCGGCCGGGTCGCCGGCGGCGCCGCGGTCCCCGGCACCGCCCTCCGCGCCGGACGCACGGCGCGGACCGGCGCCGTCGGCCGGGCCGGCGAACCGGCCGACGGGCGGGATCGGACGGGTGGCGTCCGGGTCGTCGTGCGGACCGGTGTCCGACCAGGGCAGCGGGTCGTCGGGGGAGGGCGAGCCGGGTGTCGAGGAGGGTGTCATGGCATCGGAGTCTACGGCCGGTCCCCGGGCCGGGCCCGGTGGGTGGTCCCGACCGGCGGGTGGTGTCGGGGCCGTGCCTGCAGGGCCCGTGCGCGGCCTCCTGCGCGCCCTGCCCCGGACCGCCGGCCGCAACCCCGGGGTCCCCACGGGCCCGGACCGGCCGGAGGCCGCCCTCGTGCCCGTGCTCGAGCGGTCGGCCGCCCGTCACGGCGCGCGGACCGCTCCCGGACCTCTCTGGGGCGACGACCTCCGGCGCCACCGGGGTCGAGGACGCTTCGCGGCGGACGGGGTGCGGATCTGTGCGCGGGCGATCAGGGCAGGTCCGCCTCCGGTTCGACGTCCCGGTAGGGGGCCCTCCGGATCGAGCGGATCCGCCCCAGCTCGCCCCACTCGTCGCGCCCGAGCCGCGCGATCGGGCGCAGGGCCCGGACCACGGGTCCCCGCTCGTCCACGGCCTGCTCGTCCACCACCACGTGGGTGACGGCGCCGAACACCAGGAAGCTGTCCCCGATGGCCAGGGGATCCCCGTGCAGCCGGCACTCGAGGGCGGCCGGGGACTCGGCCACCCGGGGGACGGACACGGTGAGCGAGGGCTCGCGCGTCAGACCGACGGCGTCGAACTCGCTGATCTCGGCAGGGTAGTCGGTGCCGGTCGCGTTGATCTGCTCGAACAGTCCCGCGGGCGCGAAGTTGACCACGAACTCCCGGGTCTGCCGGATGTTGCGGAGACTGTCCTTCTCCCCGACCGAGACGAACTGGACGATGGTCGGAGTGCTCGAGGCCACCGTGAAGAACGAGTGCGGGGCCAGGTTGTCGATCCCCGCGGCCGAGCGGGAGCTGACCCACGCGATCGGGCGGGGGACCACCAGGGACTTGACCGCCCGGGCGAAGGAGCCGTGCCGGTCGGCGGGGATGTCGGTGCGCATGGCCCCATTGCACCACTTCGCGGCACCTGCCTGCGGGCACGCGTCCCCAGCACCGCGCCACGGCACCGCCGCCCCGGGCCCGGCGGCTCGCTGCCCTGTCGTCACGCCACCGTATTACGTCGGTCACATGTCCTAATAGGTATTTCCCACGGTACTCTGTGGATCAATTGATCGACCGGTGGTCGACGACGACCCGGGGAGCGAGCGGAAGGACGGCCGTCCACGATGGAGATCCGGCAGCTCAACTACTTCATCGCCGTGGCCGAGGAGCGCCACTTCGGCCGCGCCGCCAAGCGCCTGCACATGGCCCAGCCGCCGCTGTCCCAGCAGATCCGCCAGTTCGAGGAGCAGCTCGGGGTGCGCCTGCTGGACCGGACCACGCGGCGGGTGGACCTCACCGCGGCGGGCCAGGTGCTCCTGGACCGCGGTCGGCGCATCATCGACGAGATCGAGGACCTCGAGGCCGCCGTCTACCAGGTGGGCCAGGGCAGCACGGGCGTGCTGCGGGTCGGGTTCTCCGGCTCGGCCACCTACGGGGTGATGCCGGGCGTGGTCCGGCGGGCGAAGGAGACCATGCCGGGGCTGTCCCTGGAGCTGCACGGCGAGATGCTGACCCCCGCCATGGAGAAGGGGCTCCGGGGCCACGCCCTCGACGCCGCTCTGCTGCGCCCGCCCGTGGCCTCCCCGGACATCGACCACCGGGTCGTCGCGCGGGAGCCCCTGGTGGTGGCGCTGCCGTCCTGCAGTCCTCTCGCGGTGGACCTGCCCGTGGCCGTGCACGAGCTGCAGGACCAGGAGTTCGTCACCTACCCGCCCGAGTCCGTGCTCTTCCGGACCGCCGCGGACCTCTGCCGCCAGGCCGGCTTCCAGCCCCGCGTCGCCCGGATCGCCGGCACCACGGCCACCCTGCTGTCCTTCGTGGCCGCCGGCGGCGGGGTGGCCGTGGTGCCGGCCGGTGTCCGCGCCTTCCAGCTCGAGGGCGTCGTCTACCGCGACGTCGAGCACTCCCCGCAGATCGAGCTCGCCGTCGCCTGGCGGCGCGACGACCGGTCCGCGCTGCTGCACAACTTCGTCGACCTCGTCGTCGACGCCCAGGCCGGGCCCGGGGCCGTCCGGTAGCAGGGTCGTCCCGCCGTACCGCCCACGAGAGGCCCCACCCGCTCATGAGAACCGCGGAGACCCAGACCGTCCGCTGGTCGGTCCCCTGCGTCCGCCCCCCGCACGTCGCCTCGGCGGACGGGTCCGTGCTCCGGAGGCGTCCGGCACGGGCACCGCCGTGGGCGAGCAGAAGCTGCGGAGGTGCCGCAGCGACCGCTGACCCCTGCCCCGAGCACCATCCACTGCAACAGAAGGACGCACCGTGAAGTACCTGGTCCACATGGACGTCGACCTGCCCGTCGACATGCCCGCCGCGGAGGCCGCGGAGATCAAGGCCACCGAGAAGGCCTACTCCCAGGAGCTGCAGCGCTCCGGGAAGTGGCCGGAGATCTGGCGCGTCGTGGGAGAGTACGCCAACTACTCGCTCTTCGACGTCGAGTCCCACGACGAGCTGCACGACATCCTGCAGAACCTGCCGCTGTTCCCCTACATGGACATCACCGTGGTGCCGCTCGCCAAGCACCCCTCGGACGTGAAGTAGGACGGGAAGGCTGCGCGCCCCCGCTCTCGCGGGACGGCGGCCGACGACGACCCGGCCGCCGCCGCGCGGTCGTCCGGACGTGCGGCGAGCCCGCCGCGGAGGAGGCCCCGCAGTCCCGCCCGGAGCTTCGGTGACAAAAAGCGCACGGCGGCTTGCTCATGCAGATCACTGGGTCTAAAGTGAATTTGTCGTCGGCGATGGCCCGGATGCGATCCCCCCATCTGCCTCCGGATGGTTCCTGCCGACGGCTGGTGTCCCATTCCCCCGATCGGGACGCCTGACAGGCCCTGCCGATCCCCCCATGCGGCAGGGTCTGTCGCATGTCCGGGTGCCGCCACCGCTCCGGCGGGGGCGGATCAGCGGTCGGCCGTCAGTCCAGCCCCATGGCCTCGAGCCGCGGGACGACCTTGCCGGAGACGGAGAGCATCGCGTCCATCTCCTCCCGTGTCAGGTGGTCGATGAGGGCCGCCCGCACCACCTGGAGGTGGCCGGGGGCGGCCGCCTCGATGGCACGGCGACCTTCCGGGGTGATCCGCACGTCGAGACCGCGCGCGTCGCTGTCGCACGGCAGCCGCTCGAGCAGGCCGCGCCTGGCCATGCGGGAGAGCAGGTGGGACAGTCGGCTGCGCTCCCAGCCGAGCTGGTGGAGGAGATCCCGGGAGCGGACCACGCCGGTGCTGCTCTCCGACAGCTGGACGAGGACCTCGTACTCGGAGCCGGACAGCGCGCTGTCCCGGGACAGCTGCCGGTCCATGGCGGTCTGCATGCCGCGGCTCAGGGCCAGGAAGCTGCGCCAGACGCGCTGCTCCTCGTCCGACAGCCAGTTGACCTCGTCGGTCTCCGGATGGCTCATGCGGCGGTCCTCTCGTGGTGCGGTAGGTGCCCCAGTTTGTCTTGACATGTCAACAAATGTCAATCCTGCGGCACGTCACCCGCCGGCGATCCCCGGGGCCCGGGGTCCTCGGTGCCGGTGCCGTAGCGCGTCGGCGGACGGCGGTGGATCCACTCGGAGTCGTAGTGGTCGCCGGAGCCGCCCCTGGCTGTCCGGAGCCGTTCCGCGTAGCCGGTGGGGCGCAGGGGGGAGTCGTCGTCGTCCAGCGGGGTGAAGGACGTCATCGCCACGAGGCCGAACCCCAGCCCCGAGGCGACCACCAGGGTCATGCCCGAGACGACCAGGACGCTGACGTACTCCCCGATCAGGTCGGCGCGTGCAGTGCCCGCCAGCAGGGGCTGGACCGCGAACACCCCGGCGAGGGGGATCGTGCCGAGCAGCAACAGGCCCGTGGGGATGAGCCACAGTCTCGAGCGGCTCCGCAGCGGAGGCACCGAGGCGTCGCGCAGGGCGGGGTGCAGCTGGGCCTGGACGCCGACGAACCCCACGAGGCCCGGCAGGGCGAGCGCCGCCCCCAGGGCCCAGCCCCACGGTCGGCCCAGGGCGGCCAGTCCGCCGCCCAGCAGCAGCCCCAGCAGGACGAGCGTGAAGGAGAGTCCGCGTGCCATCCGCCGGGCGGCCCGCGGGGAGACCGGGGGTGCCGGCGCGGCTCGGGGCGGGACGTGCGGCAGGGGCAGGCGCTGTCCGTACTCGGGGTCGTTGCCGTGGGTGCTCATGAGCGGCGTTCCGTGGTGGAAGGGTGCTGGACGCCTCTACTGTAGACCTCGCCCCCGACGGAACCTCCCCTGGTGCCCCGGCTGAGATTGACATATCATCAAAGCAGACCGGCGGGAGGTGCAGCCGTCCCGCCGCCGACCGTCGTCCCGCCCGGCGGCGCGCCGTCCAGCAGCACTCCCGAGGAGCCACATGTCGCAGCGCAGCGCCCAGCAGTCCGAGCACAGCACCGCCGGTGCCTACGTGCACGCCGGTGAGGAGTTCACCCGGGACACCTCCTACATCGAGGACCGGATCGTCCGCGATCCGGCCCGCGCCGCCGTGCCCGAGGGGGCGCAGGCCTGGCCCGTCGAGACCGGTCGCTACCGGCTCGTCGCCGCGCGGGCCTGTCCCTGGGCCAACCGCACGCTCATCGTGCGGCGGCTCCTGGGGCTCGAGGACGCGCTGCCGGTGGGTCTGCCGGGTCCCGTGCACGACGCCCGGTCGTGGACCTTCGACCTCGACCCGGACGGCAGGGACCCGGTGCTGGGCATCGAGCGGCTCCAGGAGGCGTACTTCGCCCGCTACCCGGACTACCCGCGGGGCATCACCGTTCCCGCGGTCGTGGAGGTCGCGAGCGGCAAGGTGGTGACGAACGACTTCCCGCAGATCACGGAGGACCTCGCCAAGGAGTGGACCGCGCACCACCGCGAGGGCGCCCCCGACCTGTGGCCGGCGGAGCTCGAGGACGAGATGCGGGAGGTCATGCAGCGCGTCTACACGGAGGTCAACAACGGGGTCTACCGGTGCGGCTTCGCCGGCTCCCAGCAGGCCTACGAGGAGGCCTACGAGCGGCTGTGGGTCGCCATGGACTGGCTCGAGGACCGGCTCTCGACCCGCCGCTACCTCATGGGCGAGCACATCACCGAGGCGGACGTGCGACTGTTCACCACCCTGGTGCGCTTCGACCCGGTCTACCACTCCCACTTCAAGTGCTCGCGCAACAAGCTCACCGAGATGCCGCACCTGTGGGGCTACGTCCGGGACCTCTTCCAGACGCCCGGCTTCGGCGACACCGTGGACTTCGAGCAGATCAAGCTGCACTACTTCGTGGTCCACGAGGACATCAACCCGTCCGGGATCGTGCCGGTGGGCCCCGACCTGCGCAACTGGGTCTCCGCGCACGGCCGGGAGGCCCTCGGCGGCTCCCCGTTCGGCCGGGGGAGCGCCCCGGGGCCGGTCCGCCCCGAGGAGCGGGTTGACCGACGTCACACGCCCCTGACCGTCTGAGCGTTCCCGCGGGACGGCGCCGGGCCTAGACTGGACAGCTCCTGCGGCCCAGGCCCGCCCGCGAGCGCGTGCACCTCCGGGGCCCTCCGACTCCATCCGTCTCTCCCGGAAAGGACCCCTCCCGTGGCCCCCTACCGCAACCAGCGCGCCGCCGCGCTGCCCGCACGGCTGTCCCGCTCGTGGCTGCTCACCTCGGCCGCCGACCCCTCCGTCTTCCCGCCGGCGCTCGCGTCCGAGGCCGACTCCGTCGTGTTCGACATCGAGGACGCGATCCCCGCCGAGGGCAAGGAACAGGCGCGGCGCAACGTCGTCGAGGCCTTCGAGGCCGGCGCCAGCGCGTGGGTGCGGATCAACGACATCACCACCCCCTACTGGGAGCAGGACCTCGCCGCCCTGAGCCGCGTGGGCCACCTGCGCGGGATCATGCTCGCCAAGACGGAGCACCCCGACCACATCACCAAGACGGCCATGATGGCGCCCGCCGGCACCCCGGTCGTGGCGCTCATCGAGTCGGCGGTGGGGATCATGAACGCCAACGACATCGCCCGTGCCCCGGGGGTGTTCCGGCTCGCCTTCGGGGTCGGGGACTTCCGGCGGGACACCGGCGTCAGCGCCGACCCCATGGCGCTGGCGTTCGCGCGCTCGAGCCTCGTGGTGGCCTCCCGCGTGGGCGAGCTGCCGGGCCCGATCGACGGGCCGTCCGTGGGGGCCGCGGACGAGGAGCTCGCCGACGCGTGCGCCGTGACGCAGTCCATGGGCATGACGGGCAAGCTGTGCCTGGATCCGCAGCAGACGGACGGGATCAACCGCAACCTCGCCCCGAGCGAGCAGGAGATCACCTGGGCCCGCGAGCTCATCACGCAGCACGACTCCGGGCACGTCGTGGGCGACGGCAGCTATCTGCCCCGGCTGGCCCGGGCCCGCAAGGTCTCGGACCTGGCCCAGACCTACGGTCTCTGGAACCGCTGAACGACCGGGCCGGCCGGCTCAGCCCAGCCAGCCGGCCATGAGCTCCCGGAAGGCGGGGGCCGTCAGCGCCGTGGCGCGGTGGTGCGCGGGCACGGGGTCCCCGTCCGGGACCGACGGCACGGCCACGACCACGAGCCCCGCCGCCACGGCCGAGGTCGCGCCCACCACGGAGTCCTCCACGGCCAGCGCCTCGGACGGGGCGAAGCCCAGCCGCCGCACGGCCTCGGTGTAGATGTCCGGGGCCGGCTTGGCGCGGGGCACGTCCTCGGACGAGACCCACGTGCTGAGGTGGGGGGCGAAGCCCGCCTGCTCGAGCTTCAGGCCCAGGACGGTGCTCGTGGAGTTGCTGGCCACGGCCACGGGGAGCCGCTCCGCGAACGTGCGCACGGTCTCCAGCGCCCCCGGCAGGGCCACGATCTGCCCGCACAGGGCCCGCTCCTCGGTGCGCAGCACGTCGGCGTAGACCGCGGCGCGGTCGGCCTGCGCGGCCTCCGCGATCGCCGTGGCGACGTCCGCCGCGGACCAGCCCATCATCCGCCGCTCCTGTGCCGCGGTGTACTCCAGGCCGTGCCGCTCCGAGACGAGCCGCTGGACCTGCGCCCAGGTGGCCTCCGTGTCCATGAGGATGCCGTCGCAGTCGAACACCACGCAGGACGGGACCCAGCCGCGCGCGGGCGCGGGCAGCTCGTGGACGGGTGTGGTGCTGGACGGCGCGGGGGTCGGGGAGGACGTCATGGTCCCATCGTGCCTCACCCGGGCCGGGCCGTCGCAGGGGTGTGAGCAGGACAACGCCCGGAATAAGTGCCCCCGCCCGGGGTGTTGCCGCCACCGAACCCCTTCGCGACATCACGACCCGCGACATCCCGACCCGTGCCACCCCAGCTCGTGCCATCCCGACGGAAGAAGAGCCTGCCCGTGCCCGCCACGTCCCGTGTCCCGCTGTCCGCCCTCGACCTCGTGCCCCTGTCGGAGGGCCGGACCACCGCGGACGCCCTCCGGGAGGCGGTGGAGCTCGCCCGCCGGCTCGACGCCTCCGGCTACCGGCGCCTGTGGTACGCCGAGCACCACAACACCGAGGCGTTCGCGTCCTCCGCCACGGCCGTGCTCATCGGTCAGGCGCTCGCGGCGACGGAGCGGATCCGCGTGGGCTCGGGCGGGATCATGCTGCCGAACCACGTGCCGCTGACCGTGGCCGAGGCCTTCGGCACGCTCGCCAACCTCTACCCCGGCCGCGTGGAGCTGGGCCTGGGCCGTGCCCCCGGCACCGACATGCGCACCGCCCTCGAGCTGCGGCGGGGCCAC
Organism: Kocuria kalidii; assembly: GCF_044462225.1. Taxonomy (NCBI): domain Bacteria; kingdom Bacillati; phylum Actinomycetota; class Actinomycetes; order Micrococcales; family Micrococcaceae; genus Kocuria; species Kocuria kalidii. The sequence continues at coordinate 39,228 of NZ_JBISWJ010000050.1, forward strand.
GCCGGCCACGACACCTTCGAGGCCGACGTGCGCCGGTTGGTCCGGCTGTTCGGCGGCCAGGAGCAGGAGGTCGTGCGGGCGTCCGTGGCCCGGGACACCCACGTCCCGCTGTGGATCCTCGGCTCCTCCACGGGCGGGGCGGAGGTCGCCGCGCGGCTCGGCCTGCCCTACGCGTTCGCCTCCCACTTCGCCCCCGCCAGGATCATGGACGCCCTCGCCCTGTACCGGCAGCGCTTCGACGCCGACGCCCCGACCGCCACGGTCGAGCGCCCGCACGTGCTGGTCGCCGCGAACGTCCTCGCCGCGGACACCGACGACGAGGCGCGGCGCCAGTTCACCACCCACCAGCTGCTGGTGCGCGGGATCGCCCGCAACGACCGCCGGCCGCTCCAGCCGCCGGCCGAGCGCGTCGAGCTGACCGCGGCGGAGGCCGGCATGGTGCAGGAGCACCTGGCCGTCTCGGCGATCGGCACGCCCGGGCGGGTGGTCGCCGAGCTCGAGCAGATCGTGGAGCTCACCCGCGCCGACGAGCTGATGCTCAACAGCTATGCTCACGACCCGGAGGTCCGGGCCCGCTCCCTGGAGCTCGTGGCTCGGGCCTGGTGAGCGCCCCCGCACCGCCCCATCCGCACGCCCGGCGCCGTTCCCCTCACCACGTTGCCACCGCCCGGCACCCGCCGCGCGGCATGCCCCGAGCCCTCGCACCGCCCGCCATCGACCGCACGACACCCGTTGCACCACGCCCACCGCACGACAGGAGCACCGCATGACCACCGCCCCCGCCCTCGAGGCCGTCTCCTCCGACTCCGGCTTCCGCCGCACCACGATCGAGCGCCGCCCGGTCGGTCCCCAGGACGTCGCCATCGAGATCGACTACGCCGGCATCTGCCACTCCGACATCCACGTCGCGCGCGACGAGTGGGGCGGCACCCACTTCCCCGTCACCCCGGGGCACGAGATCGTGGGCCGCGTCAGCGCCGTCGGGGACGCCGTGACCGGCGTCGCCCCCGGCGACACGGTGGGCGTCGGCTGCTTCGTCGACTCCTGCGGGCAGTGCGAGTACTGCACCGACGGCCAGGAGCAGTTCTGCACCGAGGGGGTGACGGCCACCTACAACACCCCCCAGGCCGACGGGACCCCCACCAGGGGCGGCTACAGCGGCTCCGTCGTCGTCGACGAGCGCTTCGTGCTGCGCGTCCCCGAGGCCCTGGACCCGGCGCGGGCCGCGCCGCTGCTGTGCGCCGGGATCACGACCTACGCCCCGTTCCGGCGCTGGGGCGCGGGGCCCGGCCGGCGGGTCGCCGTCCTGGGCATGGGCGGGCTCGGGCACGTCGCCGTGAAGATCGCCGCCGCCATGGGCGCCGAGGTCACCGTCCTGAGCCAGAGCCTGTCCAAGCAGGAGGACGGGCTGGCGTTCGGGGCCGTCGACTACTTCGCCACGAAGGACCCCGAGACCTTCGAGCGCAACAAGGGCCGCTTCGACCTGATCCTGAACACCGTCTCCGCCGACCTGCCCATCGAGGAGTACCTCTCCCTGCTGCGCGTCGACGGCGTGCTGTGCTCCGTGGGGCTGCCCACCGAGCCGTACAGCGTGCGGGCCATGGCGCTCGCCGCACGCCAGCGAGTGCTCACGGGCTCGATGGTCGGAGGGATCCCGCAGACCCAGGAGATGCTCGACTTCTGCGCGGAGCACGGCGTGGAGGCGGAGATCGAGCTGATCGGCGCCGACGACGTCGACGCCGCCTACGACCGGGTGGTCGCCTCGGACGTGCGGTACCGCTTCGTGATCGACGTCGCGCGCACCCTGCGGTAGCCGCGGACCGTCAGCACCCTTCGGCCCGGGACGCGCCGATGGATAGAGTGGGGTCCATGTCCGACACCACCAGCACCGACGGCGCGCTGCGCCGGCTCGCCGAGGCCTACCGGGTCTCCACGACCTACTCCGGATTCGACGGACGGGACCGGGAGGTCCCGGAGGCGACGCTGCGCGCCGTGCTCGACGCGCTGGGCGCGGACGCCCGCGACGACGCCGCGGTCGAGGCGTGCCTCGCCCAGCGGGAGCTGGCGCCCTGGCGGCGGGTGCTGCCCCCCGTGGTCGTGGCCGTCCAGGGGGGACGGACCCGCTTCGCGGTGCACGTCCCGCACGGCGCCCCGGTGCGCGTGACCGTCGTGGCGGAGGACGGCTCGCGCACCACGGCACCCCAGGTCGACAACTGGCGTTCGCCGCGCGACGTGGACGGCGTCCTCACCGGGCAGGCCACCTTCGAGGTGCCCGAGAGCCTCGCCGTGGGGTGGTACGAGCTCCGTGCCGAGTCCTCCGAGGCCGACGGCGGACGGTCCGCCACCGCACCGCTCGCGGTGACCCCGCGGCAGCTGGCCACCACGGACCGGCTGCACGGCCGGCACCGCTGGGGCTACATGGCGCAGATCTACTCGGTGACCTCGGGCCGGTCGTGGGGCGTGGGCGACATCTCGGACCTGGCGAGCCTCGCCGCGATCTCGGGGGAGCAGGGGGCGGACTACCTGCTGATCAACCCGCTGCACGCGGCGGAGCCCACCCCGCCGGTGGAGCCCTCGCCGTACCTGCCCACCAGCCGCCGGTTCTTCAACCCCCTCTACCTGCGCATCGCCCAGGTCCCCGAGTACGCCTACCTGCGCCCGGCCGACCTCGAGGTCGTCAACACGCTGGCCGCGATCCAGCGCAAGGACAACCTCGACACCAGCACCATCGACCGGGACAAGGCGTACGCGGCCAAGCTGAAGAGCCTCGAGCTGCTGTTCACCGTCCGCCGCTCCCCGCACCGCCAGCAGCAGCTGCGACGGTTCGTGGCCGAGGGCGGGCAGGGCCTGCAGGACTTCGGCCTGTGGTGCGCCCTGCGGGAGGAGCTCGGCGAGGACGCCCCCGAGTGGGACGACGTCGCGGCGGGCCCCGACGCCCCGTACGCCGCGGAGGCACGGACCCGGCTGTCGCGGCGGGTCGACTTCTACGTGTGGATGCAGTGGCTGCTGGACGAACAGCTCGAGTCCGCCCAGCGCGCCGCGCACCTGGCCGGGATGGACATCGGCGTGGTCCACGACCTCGCCGTCGGCGTGCACAAGCAGGGCGCCGACGCGTGGACCCTGCAGGACGTGCTGGCCTCGGGGGTGAGCGTGGGCGCCCCCGCGGACATGTACAACCAGAAGGGGCAGAACTGGTCCCAGCCCCCGTGGCACCCCGAGCGCCTGGCCGAGGCCGGGTACCTGCCCTGGCGGGACATGCTGCGCACGATCTTCCGGCACGCCGGCGGCATCCGGGTGGACCACGTGCTGGGGCTGTTCCGCCTCTGGTGGATCCCGGACGGCCTCGAGGCCTCGGACGGCGCGTACGTCTACTACGACCACGAGGCGATGGTCGGCATCCTGGCCCTCGAGGCGGAGCTCGCCGGCGCGGTCGTGGTCGGGGAGGACCTCGGCACCCTCGAGCCGTGGGTGCGGGAGTACCTCGCCGAGCGCGGCGTGCTCGGGACGTCGATCCTGTGGTTCGAGGTGGACGAGGACCAGCCCCTCCCGCCGGCGCAGTACCGGGAGCTGAGCATGGCCTCCGTCAGCACGCACGACTTCCCGCCCACCGCGGGCTTCCTGCAGGGCGTGCAGGTGGACGTGCGCCAGGAGCTCGGCCTGCTGGCCCGCCCCGTGGAGGAGGAACGGGCCGAGGCCCGCCGGCAGCTCGACACCTTCTTCGCGGCCGTCGCCGCGGACGGTTTCCTCCCCGAGGGGGAGTCCACGGACGAGCAGGGACGGATCGAGGCGCTGCACCGCTACCTGGCCCAGGCCCCGGCGCTGCTCTACAACGTCAACCTGGTGGACGCGGTCGGCGAGCGCCGGCTGCAGAACCAGCCGGGCACCGGCGACGAGTACCCCAACTGGCGCGTCCCCCTGGCCGACGACGCCGGCAACCCGGTGCTGCTCGAGCACCTGCCCGACAACGCCCGGGCGAACTCCCTGGTGCGTGCCGTCAACGAGGCGCTCGGCAACCGGACCCGCCTCCGACCGGTGGGGGAGCCGGAGCAGCCCCAGCAGACCGACCCCACGGCGACCTGACCCGCTCGCGGCCCTGATCCTCCCCGGGGCCTGAGCCGCCCCGGGCGCTTCCGCCCGCCCCCCGATCCGAGAGGACACCGCATGACGGAGCCGACGACGCCCCGCCCCGGCCCCGTGCCGCCCGCACCGCCCATCCGCTACGTCGCGCTCGGCGACTCCATGACCGAGGGGGTGGGCGACCCCGACCCCGCCCGACCCAACGGCGTCCGCGGCTGGGCCGACCTCGTGGCCGAGCAGCTGACCGCCGCCCACCCGGACACCCGCTACGCGAACCTCGCGGTCCGCGGACGGCTGCTCCGCGGGATCGTCGAGGGCCAGCTGGACGCGTGCCTGGCCCTGGAGCCGACCCTGGTGAGCCTCTACGCGGGCGGCAACGACATGCTGCGCCCCCGGGTGGACGTGGACACCCTCATGGGCGTGCACGAACAGGCCGTGGCCCGGCTGCGATCCTCCGGCGCCCAGGTGGTGCTCCTCACGGCCTTCGACCCCGGCCGGGACGCCCCCACGTCCTGGACCCGCCCCCGGCAGGCGCTCTACAACGAGCACGTCCGGGAGATCGCCGACCGGCACGGGTGCCTGGTCCTGGACTACTGGCGGATGCGCGACCTGCAGGACTGGCGCTACTGGGCGGTGGACCGGCTGCACATGTCCACCGCCGGGCACACCTACGTGGCCGCCCGGATGCTCGAGCTGCTGGGGGTGGAGCACGACCTGGAGCTGCCGTCCACGGACCGGCTGCCCGTCACCGGGAGCCCGGGGGTGCTCAAGGAGGACCTGTACTGGGCGCGGGAGTACCTGCTGCCGTGGATCGGACGGCGGCTGCGCGGGACCTCCTCCGGCGACACCGTCACCGCACGCCACCCCGGGTACACCACGCTGCTCCCGCGCCCGGTCGTCCCCGCCGGACCCGCGCCCCGCCGGGTTTGCGGGGTCCCGGGGAGCCGGTAGACTGACCCCAAGCTGGTCACGCCTGACGTCAGGTTGCGGGGAAGCCCGTGCGGGCCTAGACTTCAAGGCTGTCGTGTGGTGGAGTCCACCTTCCGGCACCTTGATCTTCACCGTCTTCATCGTGGCGAGGCCTTGGCCGGTTCCGGTCGCGGGCCTCACGAGAGGGCCCGGTTGGCGAACGGTGGCAATTCTGAAGGTGGCGGGACGCCCGTTGCCGCAGCTGAGTGATCATCTGCGGCACCCACTGCGTGCCGTCATTTCGTCAACATTGGAGGAGAACACTATGGCAGCGCACTGCCAGGTGACCGGAGCTCAGCCGGGCTTTGGGCACAGCATTTCGCACTCGCACCGCCGTACCAAGCGCCGGTTCGACCCGAACATCCAGAAGAAGCGGTACTGGGTGCCGTCGCTGCGCCGCAGCGTGACGCTCAACGTCAGCGCCAAGGGCATCAAGGTCATCGACGCCCGCGGCATCGACGCCGTCGTGACCGGCATTCTCGCACGTGGGGAGAAGATCTAGCATGGCCAAGGACAAGGACGTTCGTCCCATCATCAAGCTGAAGTCCACCGCCGGCACCGGTTTCACCTACGTGACCCGCAAGAACCGCCGCAACGACCCGGACCGCATGGTGCTCAAGAAGTACGACCCGGTCGTCCGCAAGCACGTCGATTTCCGCGAGGAGCGCTGAATCCATGGCCAAGAAGTCCAAGATCGCCAAGAACGAGCAGCGCAAGGTCGTCGTCGAGCGCTACGCCGCGAAGCGTGCCGAGCTCAAGAAGACCCTCGTCGACGAGAACGCCACCGACGAGGCCCGCGAGGAGGCCCGCCTGGGGCTGCAGAAGCTGCCCCGCGACGCCTCCCCGGTCCGTCTGCGCAACCGCGACCAGATCGACGGCCGCCCCCGCGGCACCCTCCAGAAGTTCGGCATCTCCCGCGTCCGGTTCCGCGACATGGCCCACCGCGGCGAACTGCCCGGCATCACCAAGTCCAGCTGGTAATTTCTGACGCAGGAGCGCGATCGGTCCCCGGTGCCGCGCTTTCCCACGACCCCAAGTCCAGGAGGACATGAACATGGCTAAGAACCGCAGTGAACTCGTCGCAGAGGTCGCCGAGAAGGCCGGTACCACCAACGCCGCCGTCAACGGTGTCCTGGACGCGATGTTCCAGGTCTTCGAGGAGTCCGTCTCCGCCGGTGAGAAGATCACCATCCCGGGCTGGCTGGCCGTCGAGCGCACCGACCGTGCCGCTCGCACGGGTCGCAACCCCCAGACCGGCGAGACCATCGAGATCCCGGCCGGCCACGGCGTCAAGCTGACCGCTGGTTCCAAGCTCAAGGCGGCCGTGTCCAAGAAGTAAGGACACCCGCGGGTCCGGCAACCGGACCCCGTCCCATGGTTTCGTCCGAAGGGGCGGCCCCCTCGCCGGGGCCGCCCCTTCGATGTCTCCGGCACACCTCGGCGCGGCGACCGGCCGGCTGCCTCCGCCGTGGCCGCTCCGTACGACGTCGCACCGCGGGACCGGCGCGGCGCGGTCGGGAGCGGGGGAGCGGCGCGGTGCGATGGGCGCCGTGCGATGGGCTCGGTGGAGTGGCTCGGCGTCGGAGGCGCCGCGCATAATGGGACTGCCGAGCCGAGCGGCCGGTGATCCGACGGGAGGTGGAGGCGTGAGCCCACGTGCACGGCGCCTCGCCCGCGGCTGGGCCGGAGCCGCCGCCGCCACCGCCGCCGCCGTGGTCTCCCACGCGGTTGCCGGCGGACCTCTCCCGCCCCTGCTCCTCGTGCTCCTGTCCCTGGCACTGTCCGGACCGCTGTGCACGGCCCTGGCCGGGAGGGTGCTCTCCCGGGCGTCGTTGCTGGCGGGCGTGCTGCTCAGCCAGGCCGTCCTGCACGGCATGTTCGCGGCCTCGGGCGGTGTCAGCACCGTGGTCCACGCCGCCCACCACGGCGTGTCCGGCGTCCCGGCCGGGACCGGCCCCGCGCTGGTGCTGCAGGTCCAGCCCCACGCCGGGCACGGTGGCGCGGCCATGGTCGTCTCCCACCTCCTGGCCGCCGTGGCCGGCTACGTGCTGATGCGCCACGGCGAGGTCGCGGCCGTGGTCCTCCTGGAGGCTCTGCGGTTGCGGGTGCGCCGCCTCTGGCAGGTCCTGTCGGCGCCCGTCGTCGTGGGACGGCCGTGCGCGGTGCGGGCCGGCCGCCCGCACGTGCTCACCGACCAGTCGCTGTTGCGGCCCGTGCGCTCCCACCGCGGTCCGCCGCGAGCCGTCCGTCGCCTCCTGCTCCCGGCCCTCTCCCCGGGACCCGCCGCGGCGCCGGCCGGCTGAGCCGGCCGGTCGCGGTGCGCCCTCCGGGACACCGGACGCGGCAGGACGCCCGACGGCCCCCGCTCGCCGCCCGACCGGCCCGGTCCGGCGGCCCCGGCCCACCCCGCCCTGATCGGCTCCCGAGGAGACCCCCATGCCCCCACGAACCACTCGCCGCACCGCCGCCCTGCTGGTGGCCGGCGCCCTGGCCTTCGGGCCCGCCCTGCCCGCCTCCGCCCACGACGAGCTCACCGCCGTGTCGCCCGAGCCCGACTCCGACCTGACCACCGCGCCGGAGGAGGTGGAGCTGTCGTTCTCCGGCGAGGTCATGGACATCGGGCACCAGGTGCGCGTCACCGACTCGGAGGGCCGCTCCGTGACGGACGGCCCGCTCGAGCCCGAGGGGAACCGGATCGTCCAGCCCCTGACCGAGGCCGGGACGGAGGACGAGACCTACCGCGTGGTCTGGCGGGTCGTCTCCAGCGACGGGCACCCCATCGAGGGGACCTTCACGTACGACGTCGGCTCCGGCGCCGAGCCCACCCCGGGCGCGAGCGCTCCGGCGGAGGAGCCCGCCGAGCAGGCCCAGGACGCCGCGGACCGCGCGGAGACCGGGAACGTCCCGCTCTGGGTCGTCGCGGTCGCCGGGGGAGCCGTCGCCCTCGCCGTGCTCGGACTGGTGGCCCTCGTGCCGCGGCTGCGCCGCAGGGACTGAACCGCCCCCGCGCACGGGTCCTGCCGCGGCGGACCCACCGGGGCGCTGCGGCGACAGCCGGTGCGCAGGGGCGTGCGCCCCGAGGACGGGGAGTCCCTGTGGGATCCGGCACACGCGCACGGACGGGTGCGCGCGGCGGGGGACAATGGAGGAAGGCCGCACCGTCGTCAACGGGCGGGAGTAAGGAGACGAGACCATGAGTTCGAGGACGGCAGAGCGCGCCGACCGCGGGACCGCCGCGCGGCAGGACGGCCGGGGGATCGATCCCTGGCTGCTCGCGGCCGTGCCCGTGGTGGCCCTCAGCGCGCTCGTCCTGGCCATGCTGTGGACCGGGTCCGGTGCGGCCCGGCTCGCGGCCGACCCCGGGGCCCTGGTCCGCTGGGGACTGCCCGCGGCCGAGCTCGTGCACAACGGGGCGCTGGTGGCGGTGATGGGCGCCCTGCTGTTCGCGGTGGGGATCGTCCCGAACGCCCGTGGCGGGCACCGCCGGGGCCCCCGGGACCGTGCCCCGCTCCCGGAGCACCCGCTCTTCACCGCGACGCTGCGCCTCGCCGAGGCCGCGGCCGTGGTGTGGACCGTGGCGGCCGTGGCCGTGCTCGTCCTGTCCTACTCCGACGTCGCCGGCGTGCCGGTGGGCGGTGACGGGACCTACACCCAGCAGCTGCTGCACTACGCCACGGACATCCCCACGGGACAGGCGCAGACGGCGATCGTCGTCGTGGCCGCCGTCGTGACGACCCTCGTCTTCGGGGTGCGGGCGCTGCTCGGCCTGCTGCTGACCCTGGCGCTGGCCTGCACGGCCCTCGTCGCCATGGCGCTCAACGGGCACTCCGCCGGCGGCGACGACCACATGGGCGCCGTGAACTCGCTGGGCCTGCACCTGCTCGGCGCGGGGCTGTGGACGGGCGGGCTCGTGGTGCTCGCCTGGCTCTCGCCCCTGCTGAGCGCCCCGGGCGCCGGCACCGGCACGCTGCCCGAGGGCGCCGCCCGGGGCCGTCCGTCGTCCGGGGAGCGGCAGCGGGTGCCGCTCGCGGCCGTGGTCCTGCGCCGGTTCTCCGCGGTCGCTCTCGGGGCCTTCCTCCTCGTCCTCCTCTCCGGCACGGTCAACGCCGCCGTGCGCATCGGCTCCTGGGACCAGCTGTTCAGCGGCTACGGGTGGCTCGTGCTGGTCAAGGCCGGTCTGACGCTGGGCTTCGGCCTCGCGGGCCTGGCCCACCGCGGATGGCTGGTCCCCGCGCTCGAGGCCGGCCGGCTCACGGCCCGCCGGGCGGTGTGGCAGCTGGTCCTGGGCGAGCTCCTGGTGATGGGCGCCGTCATGGGCGTCGCCGTGGCCCTGTCCCGGACGGCCCCGCCGGTGCCCGAGGAACTGGCGCCGGACGCCTCCCCGGCGCTGATCCTCACCTGGTACGAGCTGCCGCCCGAGCCCACGGCGACCTCCTGGTTCACCACGTGGCGCATCGACTGGCTCTGGCTCGCGGTCTGCGTGTTCCTCGCCGTCGTCTACCTGTGGGCGTTCGCGCGCGTCCGCGGCCGCCGGGACTCCTGGTCCGTGCTGCGCACCCTGTCGTGGCTCACCGGGCTCGGGGTGCTGTTCTACATCACCTCGGGCGGGTTCGCCGTCTACGGCCGCGTGCTGTTCTCGGCGCACATGGTCGAGCACATGGTGCTGACCATGGTGGTGCCCATCTTCCTGGTCCTGGGCGCGCCGGTCACGCTGCTGCTCAAGGCCCTGGAGTCCCGCCCGGACGGCACCCGCGGGCCCCGGGAGTGGATCCTGCGCCTCGTGCACTCCGGGTTCAGCAAGGTCGTGACCCACCCGATCTTCGCCGCCGTGAACTTCGCCGGCTCCATCGTGGTCTTCTACTTCACCCCGCTGTTCCACTTCACGCTGCACTACCACGTGGGCCACGTGCTCATGGTCGTGCACTTCCTGATCACCGGGTACCTGTTCATGCTCGTGCTGATCGGCACCGACCCGATCCCGTACCGGCCCGGCCACATGATGCGGCTCGTCCTGCTGCTCGCCACGATGGTCTACCACGCCTTCGTGGGCGTGGCCCTCATGGGCTCCGACACGCTGCTGCAGGCCTCGTGGTTCGGCAACACGGGCCGCGACTGGGGCCCCAGCGCGATCGAGGACCAGCAGCTCGGCGGGGCCCTGATGTGGGGGATCGGCGAGTTCCCCACCGTCGTCGTCGCCGTGGTCGTCGCGATCATGTGGGCGATCGAGGGCACCCGGGAGAACCGCCGCTCGGACCGCCGGGCCGAGCGCACGGACGACGCCGAGCTCAAGGCCTACAACGACATGATGGCCGGGCTCGCGGAGCGCGACGACCGCGCCGCCCGGCGCTGAGCCCCGCCCCACCACCCCACGCACCGTCCCGGAAGGACCCCCACCCATGCGCCTCACCTCCCGCGTCCGCGCCTCCGAGCTGCAGGGCCGCGCCTGGCTCAACACCGGCGGCAAGGACATCGACCTCGCCGCCCTGCGCGGCAAGGTCGTGGTCCTCGACTTCTGGTCGTTCTGCTGCATCAACTGCCTGCACGTGCTCGACGAGCTGCGCCCCCTCGAGGAGCGCTTCTCGGACGTCCTCGTCACGGTGGGCGTGCACTCCCCGAAGTTCGAGCACGAGGCCGACCCGGACGCGCTCGCCGCCGCCGTGGACCGCTACGAGGTCCACCACCCGGTGCTCGACGACCCCGAGCTGACCACGTGGGACGCGTACACGGCCCGCGCGTGGCCCACGCTGGTGGTCGTGGACCCGGAGGGCTACATCGTGGCGCACCTCTCCGGGGAGGGCCACGTCCAGGGTCTCGTCCCCCTCGTGGAGGAGATCGTGGCCGAGCACGAGAGCCGGGGCACCCTGCACCGCGGCGACGGACCGTACGTGCCGCGGCCCGCGACCGAGGGGGACCTCCGGTTCCCGGGCAAGGTGCTCCCGCTGCCGGACGGCTCGTTCCTCGTCTCGGACACGGGCCACCACCGCCTCGTCCAGCTCGGCAACGACCTCGAGACCGTCCGGCGCACGATCGGTGCGGGCAAGGGCCACACGGACGGGGACGCGGGGACCGCGCGCTTCACCGAGCCGCAGGGGCTCACGCTGCTGCCGGAGGAGGTGCGCGCGGCAGTGGGCTACGACGTGGTCGTGGCCGACTCCGTCAACCACCGGCTCCGCGGCGTGGACCTCGCCACCGGGGAGGTGCGCACGGTGGCCGGCAGCGGCGTGCAGCGGCTGCTCGACGAGGAGCGCGCCCGCGGCGTGGCGCCGAACCACATCGACCCGGACGCCGACCCGCTGGACGTGGCCCTCTCCTCCCCGTGGGACGTCGTCTGGTCCGCCCGGGCCGACCGGCTCGTGGTGGCCATGGCGGGCACCCACCAGCTGTTCTCCTTCGACCCGCGGACCGGACGGCTCGCCGTGCTCGCGGGCACGGGGGACGAGGGGCTCCTGGACGGGCCCGCCGCCGAGGCGTGGTTCGCGCAGTCCTCGGGGCTCGCGGAGGACGCCGCGGGCAACGTGTGGGTCGCCGACTCGGAGACCTCCGCCCTGCGCGTGCTCCGGTTCGACGACGACGGGGCCGTCTCCGTCGAGACCGCCGTGGGCGAGGGGCTGTTCGACTTCGGCTTCCGCGACGGCGACGCCGGCCGGGCGCGGCTGCAGCACTGCCTGGGCGTGGCGCAGCTGCCCGACGGGTCGGTCGCCGTGGCCGACACCTACAACGGCGCCGTGCGCCACTACGACCCCCGGACCGGTCAGGTGGCCACCCTGGCCCGCGGTCTGGCCGAGCCCTCCGACGTGCTGCTGGACGTCTCGGGGGAGGAGCCGCTGCTCGTCGTCGTCGAGGCCAACGCCCACCGCCTCGTGCGCGTGCCGATCCCGGCCGCCGCCCAGCGCGTCGACGAGGGGGCGTCGCGGACCCAGCGCGCGCGCACGCGGCTGGCTCCGGGCGCGCTCGGGGTCGACGTGCGCTTCGCGGCGCCGGCCGGGCAGAAGCTCGACGACCGGTGGGGCGATCCGACCCAGCTGAAGATCTCGTCCTCGCCCGGGGAGGCGCTCGTCGAGGGCGCGGGCACGGCCCAGGGCCTGCGCCGGCAGCTCGTGCTGGCCGACGGCGTCACCGAGGGCGTCCTGCACATCACCGCGCGCGCCGCGGCGTGCGACGGCGAACCGGGCGGGGAGATCCCCGACCACGCGGCCTGCCACCTGTACCAGCAGGACTGGGGCATCCCCTTCGTGCTGGACGCCGAGGGGGAGGCCGAACTGGTCCTGGACCTGCGCGGCGTCAACTGAGGAGGCGCCCCGCGCGGCGGGCTCAGCCGCGCGGGGCGACCCGCACCGTCGAGCCGTCGACGGCGAGGTCGGCCGCGACCTCGAACGGGACGGTCCGCTCGAGCCGTTCGACGTCCCCGGTGAACAGGTCGAGGGAGTCGAAGGCGATCCGCGCCGTGCCCCGTGCGGGCTCCAGGGACCAGCCTCCGCCGTCCGGCGAGCCCATGACGACCTCCGGCTCCGGATAGGACTCGATCGTCCACTCCACGTCCCCGGCGACCCGCCCGTCGAACTCGAACGAGAACGGGCAGCCGGACGGGAAGAGGGTGCTCTGCTCGGCGCAGCCGTCGAGGTGGGCCCGCAGCTGCCGGTCCACCTCCTGCTCGAGGGCCTCGGTCGGACGGGCCTCCAGGACGATCTCCGCCCGCTGGCCCGGGCCGGTCAGCACGGCGCTCACCGGATCCGCCGCCACGAGCTCGGACGCGTAGGAGGCCGTGTAGACGCCCGGGTAGAACGCGGAGAACTCCCCGGAGGACTCCGGCAGGGCCACCGACATGCCGTTCACGTCCACCGAGGTCGCCCCGGGCAGGCTGACCGTCACCGTGGGCAGCGGGGTCTCGTCGAACGCCCACACGGTGAAGAAGCCCCACTGGGTGTCCACGGGGTGCAGGCTGAACTCGGAGCTGCGCCGCTCGCCGCCGAGGGTGTAGTCGGCGCGGACCACGGCCCGCTCGCCGTCGTCCGAGACGGTGAACACCTCGAGGCCCTCGAGGTCCTCGGCCGCGGCCTCGAGCGGATCGCCGTCGAGCATGGCCGCGTTGACGTCCGGGACGCGGGCGTTGAGCAGCCCCAGGGCCTCGCCCCCGTCGCCGTCCCGCACGTCCTCGAAGTACGCCCGCACGTCCGTCTCCGGGCCGTACAGGTACTTGTTCACCAGGGCGATGGTCACGGCGGCGGCCGCCACCCCGAGCAGGACGAGGAACAGCCAGGCCCCGAGGGCCTTCAGCACGCGGACGTTGGACTCCATCCGTTCACGCTAGCCGATCGTCCACCGGCCGGTGCGTGCACCGGGCCCGGTGGGCACGTCCGGGACGCACGGGCCGCACCGGACGGGTACGCTACGTGCCGCACCCCTTCTCCACGCGCTCCCGTCCCGTCTCGTGCCGTCCCCGTCCCCGTCCCCGTCTGGAGCTGACTCCCCATGGCCGACTCCGTCCGGCAGGTCCCCGCCCGGTACGGCCCCGTCCGCGCCGTCCTGCGGCCCCGGCTGGGCTCCTACGGCCGGCGCCTGCTCTCGTGCCTGGGCCCCCTGCTGGTGGGCGCGGTGCTCCTGCTGTTCCTCTGGGCGCGGAGGCCGGCCCCCGGGGTCGCGCTCGCGGTGCTCGCGCTCGTGCTCCTGGCCGCCGCGGCGTGCTGGGTCCGGCTGCGCCCCGCCCTGGTGGTCCGCACGGACAGCCACGTCCTGCGCTCGCGCACCGTGGGCTTCGCCGCGACGCCGCTCGCGGAGCTGGAGCACGTGGTGACGGTCGGGGACCTGCGCCGCACGCCCGGGTCCCGGCGCACGGCCGGACGGCCGCACCTGTGGGCCGCGGGACGCTCGGGCCGGCGCGTCCTCGCGCTCGAGGGCCCGGTCTGGGACGCCCGCACGCTCGAGGACGTCGCCGTGGCGCTGGGTGCGCCCCGCGTCCACGTCGAGCGCACGACGGCGCGGGAGGCCGCCGCCCGGTGGCCCCGGCTCGTGCCGTGGGGGCTCCGGCACCCGCGGCTGCGCTCCGTCGCGTCCTCCGCGGGGCTGCTCGCCGTCCTCGCCCTGCTCGTGTGGCTCGCGCTCGGCCTGCCCGGGACGGGCTGAGGGACACGCGTGCGAGGAGCCCGCCGCCCCGGGAACGGGCGGCGGGCTCCTCGGGCACCGGGCTCCTCGGGCACCGGGCTCCTCGGGCACCGGTGCAGCGGGCCGTGCTCAGCCGGTGGTGGCCAGCTGCTCGCGGGCGCGCGCGATCTCGGCCTTGCGCTCCTCGACGGCCTCGCGGGTCAGCTCGGCCCCCGCCTCGGCGTCCCGGGTCAGGTTGTCGCCCGTCTCGGGGTCGAAGACGTGCATCCGGCGGGTGTCCACCCAGATCTTGCCCTGGGTCCCCCCGCGGATGCGGGAGGTGGCGTCCAGGGACACGACGATCTGCGGGTGCATCTCGTCCCCGTCGAGATCCTGCGCCAGCTCGTCCAGCTTCGCCTTGACCGTGGCGTCCGGCTCGTAGTTGATGTAGCCGTACTGCTCGTTGCCCATCCACTCCGTGTGGGTCAGCTCGGCGTCGAAGACGGTCCCGCGGGAGACCTTCGCCTCGTCCACGAACTTGGCGTCCTCGAAGTGCTCCGGACGCAGGCCCAGGAGCACGATCGACCCGTCCGCGGGCAGCTTGCCGGTGGCCTGGTCGGGCACCGGGATCTGCCCCAGCGGGGTCTCGAACGTGTTCCCCTGCACGTGCGCCGGGAGGAAGTTCATCGACGGGGAGCCGATGAACCCCGCCACGAACAGGTTCGCCGGCTGCTCGTAGAGCTCCCGGGGCGAGGCGATCTGCTGCAGAATGCCCTTCTTGAGCACGGCCACGCGGTCGCCGAGGGTCATGGCCTCCGTCTGGTCGTGGGTCACGTAGACCGAGGTGATGCCCATGCGGCGCTGGAGCTGGGCGATCTCGGTGCGCATCTGGCCGCGCAGCTTCGCATCCAGGTTGGACAGGGGCTCGTCGAACAGGAACGCGTCGGCGTCCCGCACGATGGCCCGGCCCATCGCCACCCGCTGGCGCTGGCCGCCCGAGAGGTTGGCCGGCTTGCGCTCCAGGTGGTCGTTGAGGTCGAGGGTGTCCGACGCGACCCGCACCTTGCGGTCGATCTCCTCGTCGGAGAACTTCCCCTTGGACAGCCGCAGCGGGAACGCGATGTTCTCGTACACGGTCAGGTGCGGGTAGAGCGCGTAGTTCTGGAACACCATCGACAGGTTGCGCTCGCGGGGCTCCTTCTCGTTGACCCGCTGCCCGTCGATGAGCAGGTCCCCGGACGTGATGTCCTCGAGGCCCACGATCATGCGCAGCAGGGTGGACTTGCCGCAGCCCGAGGGGCCCACGAGGATCAGGAACTCGCCGTCGGCGATGTCGATCGAGACGTCGTTGACGGCGGGGAACCCGTCGTCGTACTTCTTGACGAGGTGGTTGAGGGTGATGGATGCCATCTGGGACTCAGTCCTTCGGTCGTGTCTGGGAATGCTGAGGGGCGGTGCGGGCTCAGCCCTTGACCGCGCCCTGGGTCAGGCCGGAGACGATCTGGCGCTGGAAGAGCAGCACCAGCAGCACCACCGGGATGGTGACGATGATGGCCGCCGCGGAGATCGCGCCCGCCGGGTCCTCGAACTGCGAGGCACCGGTGAAGAACGCGAGCGCCGCCGGGACGGGCCGGGCCGCCTCGGTGGAGGTGAGGCCGATGCCGTAGACGAAGTCGTTCCACGCGATGAAGAACGCGATGATCGCCGTCGTGAACACTCCGGGCAGGGCCAGCGGAACGATGACCTTGGTGAACGCCTGCCAGGTGGTGGCGCCGTCCACCTGGGCCGCCCGCTCGAGGTCCCACGGGATCTGCTGGAAGAACGCCGTCAGCGTCCAGATGGAGATCGGCAGCGTCAGCGAGAGGTAGGGGATGATCAGGCCGGGCCAGGTGTCGTACAGCCCGATCTGGCGCCACAGGTTGAACAGCGGGGTCACGATCGAGACGACGGGGAACATGGACACGGCCAGTGCGACCGTCAGGATCATCTTCTTGCCGGGGAAGTCCAGGCGGGCGATCGCGTAGGCGCAGAGCGTGGCGAGGATCACGGCGATGGCCGTGGCGATCAGGCAGATGCCGATCGAGTTGCGCAACGACGGGAGGAACAGGTCCCTCGCGGAGCCGACGAAGATCGACGAGTAGTTCTCCCCGACCCACTGCGTGGGCAGGAACCTCCCGGATGTCAGGTCCGCCGGCGTCTTGAAGGACGTCATGAGGATCGACAGCACGGGGAACAGGGCGTAGATCAGGACCAGGACCGACACGACGGCCCATCCGACCTTCTGCTTGGTGGACATGGGCGGTTACCTTCCCTTCCCGGCGCCGGCGAGGTCGACCTTGAACACCTTGATGGCGAGGAAGGCGATCAGCAGCACGCAGACGAACAGGATCACGGAGATCGCGGAGCCGAGTCCGATCTCCAGTCGGCCGATGGACGTGCGGTAGGCGAGCAGCGACAGCGTCTCGGTGCCGTACTGCCCCTGGGTCATGATGAAGATGTTGTCGAAGATGCGGAACGCGTCCAGGGCGCGGAACACGACGGCCACCATGATCGCGGCCTTCATGTTGGGCAGGATCACCCGGGACATCCGCTGCCACCACGTGGCGCCGTCCACCCGGGCGGCCTCGGTGTACTCGCTCGGCACCTGGGCCAGCCCGGAGAGCAGCAGCAGCGAGATGAACGGCGTGGTCTTCCAGATCTCGGAGGCCATGATCACGAACAGGGCCGACCAGGTGTTGGAGAACCAGTTGAAGTCCGGGTCGATGCCCGGCACCCAGGAGAACCAGTTGTTGATGTAGCCGGTCGTGATGTCGAAGGCGTAGAACCACGCGAAGGCCGAGACCACGGTGATGATGCCGTAGGGCACCAGGATCGCGGTGCGCAGCAGCCCCCGGGTGTTGCGGATCGCGTTGTTCATCACGAGGGCCAGGGCGAAGCCCAGGACGAGCTCGACGATCACGGTGACCACCGTGATCAGCACCGTCACGCCCAGGTCCCGCCAGAACACGAAGTCGGAGAGGACGGTCGCGTAGTTCCCGAGGAAGACGAACTCCCTGTTCCCCGGGTCGGTGAGCCGGAACGAGAACAGGGAGTCCCACAGGGCCTGGAGGATCGGGTACATGGTGACCAGCAGCATCACGATGAACGCCGGCCCGGCGAGCATCCAGCCGAGCTTCCGCTCCGACCGCGCGCGGTCGGACATGGCGGGCCGGGCGCTGCGGCGCCCCGTCACCGGCGCGGGGGCGGCCTCCCGGGCGCCGGTGCCGGGGGCGTTGGGGTTCACGACGGAGCTCATAGCAGCTGTTCTCCTCTCAGGACGGCCTCGATGAACTCGGCGGTCTCGCGGGGCGTGTTCTCGGTGACTGACGCCGGCGGCGTCCACTCCTGCTGGATGGCGGTGGAGACCTCGTTGTAGTACGGGGTCTGCGGCCGCGGCGCGGCCTGCTCGAGGGACTCGCGGATGGTCTCGTACATCGGGAAGGCCTCCTGGACCTCCGGGTCCTCGTAGGCGGCCTCGGACGCCGCCGGGTTGCCGTTGGTCACGAAGTAGTACGCCTGGTTCTCCGGCTGCACGACGCACTCCACGGCCTCCCAGGCGAGCTCCTGGTGCTCGGACGTGGCGCCCACGCCCAGGTTGATCCCGCCCAGCGGCGGAGCGGACGGCTCGTCCTCGTTCACGCGCGGCCACAGGCCCCAGCCGATGTCCTCGAGCACGGCCTGGTCCACTGTGCCCTCCTCCACGGCCGCGGCGGTGGCCGCGTAGATGAAGGGCCAGTTGACCATGAACGAGCCGTCGTCGGACTGGAACTGGTTCAGGGACGCGGCCTCGTCGGAGGTCGGCAGTCCCGGCCCGCCGAGCCCGTCGCGGCCGATGGTGCCGACGATGTCGGCGGCCTGCTGCGCGGCCTCCGAGTCCATGCCGATCACGATCTCGTCGGCCGGGGCCTCGGGGTTCTCGATGATCTCGCCGCCCGCGGACTTGATCAGGCCGTTGACCCACACGGTCATCGACTCCGCCGAGGTTCCCTGCACACCCAGGTACTTGTCCTGCTCCCGGGCGGCGTCCATGATCTGCTGCCAGGTGACCGGCTCGTCCATGTCCAGGCCGGCGGCCTCCGCCACGGACTCCCGGTACCAGAGCAGCTGCGTGTTCGCCCAGAACGGCACGGAGACCAGTTCGTCGTTCCACTTCGCACCCTCGAGAGGCCCGGCCAGCACGTCCTGGGTGGTGGCCTCCTCGACGTCCGCCGGCACGGGGGCCAGGAAGTCCGGCTCGGCCAGCTCGGGGATGAAGGGCGGGTCGAGGCTCATGATGTCCATCGAGGTGTCCCCGGCGGCGAGGCGCCGGGCGAGCTGCTCGCGCTGCGACGCGGCATCGCGGGGCAGCAGTGCGGTCTCGATGTTGTACCGGCCGTCCGACTCCTCGGAGCAGCGCTGGGCGAGCTCCGCCTGGCCGCCGGCGTCGGGGTTGATGTACCAGGTCAGGGTCGGGGTGCCGCCGGCGTCGGCGTCACCGCATCCCGTCAGGATCAGGACGCCCACAGCGCCGAGGGAGGCGGCGGTGCTGAGCCGTCGCCTGCCCGGGGCTCTGTGGGGGTGTGAGGTGGTGGTCAACGGTCTGTTCCTCCCCTTCGGCGATGTGGCGGTCCGCGTGGGACGTCGAGGGGATCCTGTGGGACCCGGTCGGCGGGTCGGCCGGCGACGGATGCTGTCGGTCGACCGCTCCTGTGCGGAGCCTTCAGTCTATGAGTGGTCTACCTCACAGACCAGTAACCTGACGGTTCGGAGAGGTGTGGCTCGTCGTGCGTGCCGTTCCCGCCTCTCCTGCCGCCCGGTGCGGCCCGTCCGCCGGGACCGTCGGGGCCGGTGTCCGGCTCAGGAGAGCAGCAGGGCCACCCCGGCCATGGTGAGCATCGCGACCACGGTGGTGACGAGCACGGTGTCGCGGCACAGCCGTTCGGCGCGGCCGTAGCGCACGGCCGCGACGTAGATGTTCTGGGCGGTGGGCAGGGCGGCCATGACCACCACGGAGTAGAGCAGGTGCCCGTCCAGGCCGAGTGCGTACCGGGCGAAGAGGTAGGCCAGGACGGGGTGCAGCAGCAGTTTGAGGACGGAGGCCAGGACCACGTCGCGGCGGGGGCCGGCCCCGCGCTGCAGCGGCACCGCGCCCACCAGGGAGATGCCGAAGGCCAGCAGCATCGCCGGGATCGAGGCCCCCGCGACCAGTTCCACCGGTTCGTGCACGAGCTCCGGCAGCTGCCAGCCGGTGACGGCGAACAGGATCCCGAGCCCGGAGCCCACGATGATCGGGTTGCGCACCACGTTGCCCAGCACGCTGCCCGGGCTCGGGCGGCGCCCGTCGGTGAGGGTGTCCATGACGGTGAGGTACACGGGGGTGTTGAGGGCCAGCTGGAACAGGATGACGGGCACCACCATGGTGGCGTCGTCAAGGACGAAGATGGCGATCGGGATGCCGAGGTTGGCGGAGTTGACCTGGGAGGCGGCCTGGGCGCCCATCACGGTGGTGGCCGCGTCGCGGCGCAGCACCCACCGGGCGATCGCGGCGTAGACCAGGGTGGTGGCCACCGCCGAGACGGCCGCGACCAGCAGCGGCGCGGAGAGGATCCGCGCGATGTCGGCCTCGGAGATGGTCAGGAACAGCAGCGGTGGGCTGGCCACGTAGAAGGCGAACTTGCTCAGCACCAGCTGTCCCTGAGGACCCAGCACCCTGCGCCGGCCGACCACGTAGCCGGCGCCGATGATCGCCCACACGATGAAGAACCCCGAGAACACTCCGGTCACGGGACCCTCCCTCGCGCTGCTGCGGGTCCGCGTCCGCGGGCCCCTACAGTTCTATCCCATCCCCGGCCCGACCGCGGGCAGGCCGGAGCGGGTCACGCGACGGGCAGGTCTGCGCGGGCGGCGGCCAGGGTCCGGGAGTGCGGGGGGCGTGCGACGCCGTCGAGCAGGGCCTCCGCGGGGTCCGTCCCGAGGTCGGCGATCCGGTTGTCCGCGTCCACGTGGACGACGGACGGGACGTGGGCGCGGGCCTCGGCGTCGTCCATCTGCGCGTAGCTGATGAGGATGACGATGTCCCCGGGGTGCACGAGGTGGGCGGCGGCGCCGTTGATCCCGACGACGCCGGAACCGCGCTCGCCGGCGATCGTGTAGGTCTCCAGGCGGGCGCCGTTGGTGACGTCCACGATGGAGACGAGCTCGCCGGGAAGGATGTCGGCGGCGTCGAGCAGGTCCTGGTCGACGGTGACCGAGCCGACGTAGTGGAGGTCGGCCTGGGTCACGACGGCACGGTGGATCTTGGCCTTGAACATGGTGCGCAGCATGACGGGAGAGGTGCTCCTCGTGGGCGGGTGCGGGCCTCGGGCGCGAGGCCCGGGAGGGTCGTTCCGGGCGGTCCTCGTCCCGGTGTGGCGGGGCGACGGGCGCGGGAACATCCTACCGCGCGGCCCCGGGGGACGACGAACGCCCCGGCCTGGTCGGCGCGGGGCGTTCGGTGGGGGAGCGGCTGACGGGAATCGAACCCGCGTATCAGGCTTGGGAAGCGTGCGCTCTACCATTGAGCTACAGCCGCACAGTCGTGCACAGCCCGGCGCGTGCACCGGACGACGACAGCAACCACTCTACACCACCCACCGGGACGGGGTCGGGCGGGCGGAGGTCGCCGGGGGCGGGGAGGCGGTGCGATACCTTGGGGACCGTGCTGATCTCTGACCGCGACATCCGCCGGGAGCTCGACGGCGGCAGGGTCGTCCTCGAGCCCTACGACCCCGCCCTGATCCAGCCCGCCAGCATCGACGTGCGGCTGGACCGCTGGTTCCGGCTCTTCGACAACCACAAGTACGCGCACATCGACCCGTCCGAGGAGCAGCCCGGCCTCACCCGCCTGGTGGAGGTCGACCCGGACGAGGCCTTCGTGCTCCACCCGGGGGAGTTCGTGCTGGGGTCGACCTATGAGAAGGTCACCCTGCCGGACGACATCGCCGCCCGGCTCGAGGGCAAGTCGTCGCTGGGGCGGCTGGGTCTGCTGACCCACTCCACGGCGGGGTTCATCGACCCGGGGTTCTCGGGGCACGTCACGCTCGAGCTGTCCAACATGGCGACGCTGCCCATCAAGCTGTGGCCGGGCTCCAAGGTGGGGCAGCTGTGCTTCTTCCAGCTCTCCTCGCCCGCCGAGCACCCGTACGGGGACGGCGCCTACGCCAACCGGTACCAGGGGCAGCGCGGACCCACGGCGTCGCGCAGCCACCTCGGCTTCTCCCGCACCCGCATCTGACGGCTCACGCCCCGGCACCCCCTGCGCCCGGGGCACCTGCATCCGGCGGCCCAGCGCCCGGCGGCCCACCGCCCACTGCCCGTCGGTCCACTGCCCGTCGGTCCACTGTCCGCCGGCTCACCGCTCGGCGGGCTCTCCTGCCGCCGCCGGTGCCGCGGTCTTCGGGTCGCGCGCGCCCAGCAGCAGGAGCAGGCCCACGCCGATCACCAGGAGGATCCCGAGGATGCCCCAGCGCTGCGCGCCGAGCACGGAGACGAACACCGCGAACAGGGTGGGGGCCAGGAAGCTCACGGCCCGGCCCGTGGTGGCGTAGAGGCCGAACAGCGCGCCCTCCTGCCCGGCGCTCGTGAGCCGGCCGAGGAACGTGCGGGACGCGGACTGCGCGGGACCCACGAACAGGCAGAGCAGCAGTCCGCAGACCCAGAACGCGGCCGTGCCCTCCAGGAAGAGCAGCGGGGTGCCGGCCAGCAGGATGCCGACCAGCGACGCCACGATGACGCGCTTGGGGCCCACCCGGTCGTCGAGCCGTCCGCCCGCGAGCGCGCCCACGCCGGCGGCCACGTTGCCGACGATGGCGAAGACGATGACCTCGCTCAGGGTGAAGCCGAACGTGCCGGCCGCGATGACGCCCCCGAAGGTGAACACCGCGTTGAGGCCGTCCCGGAACACGGCGGAGGAGAGCAGGAACCACAGCGTCTGGGGGGCGTCCCGGTACAGGCCCCGCAGGGTCTCCCACAGCTGCCGGTAGGACCGGGCCACCGAGGGGCGCGGTCCCCGGCGGGCCGGACGGATCTCGGGCACCACCAGCAGGACGGGGACCGAGAACAGCGCGATCCACAGCCCCGAGAAGAGGGCCACGGCCCGGACGTTGAGCGCATCGTCCTCCGGGAGGCCGAGCAGGCCCGGGGTGATGAAGCCGAACAGCACGATCGACAGCGCCACGATGCCGCCGAAGTAGCCCATCGCCCAGCCCTGTCCGCTCACCCGGCCGATGTGCTCGCGGCCCGCGATCCCGGGCAGCATCGCGTTGTAGTTGACCACGGCGAACTCGTCGAAGACGTTGGCGAGCGCCAGCAGGCCCACGCCCAGGTAGAGGAACGGCTGGTCCGGGTAGACGAGGAAGCACAGGGCGGTCAGCAGCGCCGTGAGCATCGTGTTGATCCCCAGCCACAGCTTGCGCCGGCCCGCGCCGTCGCTGCGCTGCCCCACCACGGGAGCCAGCACCGCCACGACGACGCCCGCGGCGCCGATGCCGTAGCCCAGCACCTGCGAGGCGTGGTCCTCCCCGCCGAACGGGGCGCTCGTCAGGTAGACCGTGAACACGAACGTGGTCATCACGGCGTTGAAGGCGGCGGACCCGGCGTCCCACAGGCTCCAGGCCCACACGTGCGAGCGGCGCGGCGCGAACGGCGCCGCGGGGAGGGCGGAGGA
>NZ_JBISWJ010000051.1:0-7310 GCF_044462225.1 Kocuria kalidii
GGGCGGCCCCGCCGACCGCCCGCCCCCGGATCCCGGGTGCCCGGTTCCCCGACCGGGGAGTCCGGCCGGACGGGGCCCGTTCCGCACGGCGCACGAGGAGGGCGCACGAGGCCGGCGCACGGGGACACAGGGCGGCAACACCCCTTTGCTAAGCTGGGCTCCCCGGGAGCGCCCCCGGACACCCCGTGCTCGTGCAGGTCCTCCGTGCCTGCGTCCGGGCCCACGACGCCCGCCCGCCGCATCCCTTCCCCGACGCCCGGAGGCGCCTGATGACCGCTGTGCTCCTGCTCCACGCAGTGGTGGCCGCGGTCGCGCCCCTGCTGTTCGCGCGGATGGGACGCAGCGCCTTCTACCTCCTGGCGGCGGTGCCCTTCGCCGGCTTCCTGTGGCTGCTGGGCTCCGGTCCCCGCGTGTACGGCGCCGAGGGGGGCTGGACCGAGGGCGGGAGCTGGATCCCGTCCCTGCACCTGGGCCTGGTCCTGCGGATGGACGCCCTCGCGTGGACGATGTCGTTGCTCGTGCTCGGCGTGGGCTCGCTCGTGCTGTTCTACTGCGCCCGCTACTTCAAGACCGGCGCGGTGGGCCTCGGCGGCTTCGGCGCCCAGCTGCTGGCCTTCGCCGGCGCCATGTTCGGCCTGGTGACCGCGGACGACATGCTGCTGCTGTTCGTCTTCTGGGAGATCACCACCGTCCTGTCGTTCCTGCTCATCAGCTACAGCCGGACCCGCCTGTCCGCCCGGCGCGCAGCGCTGCAGGCCCTGGTGCTCACCACGGCCGGAGGCCTGTCGATGCTGGTCGGCATCGTGGTGCTGGGCCAGGCCGCGGGCACCTACCGGATCTCCGAGGTGCTCGCGGCGGCCCCGGAGCTGGTGCAGCGCGGGACCGTGGTGGACGTGGCGGTGCTCCTGCTCCTGGTGGGGGCCGTGACGAAGTCCGCGCTGATCCCGCTGCACTTCTGGCTGCCCGCCGCGATGGCGGCACCCACCCCGGTGTCCGCGTACCTGCACGCCGCCGCGATGGTCAAGGCCGGCGTCTACCTGGTGGCCCGCTTCGCCCCGGGGTTCGCCGAGACGGCGCTGTGGCAGCCGACCGTCATGGTCCTGGGCGTGGGCACCATGCTCTTCGGCGGCTGGGTCGCGCTGAAGCAGTACGACCTGAAGCTGATCCTCGCCTACGGCACCGTCAGCCAGCTCGGCTTCCTCGTGGTGATCGTGGGCCGCGGGGCGGCGGACACGGCGCAGGCCGGGATGGCGATGCTCCTCGCGCACGGGCTGTTCAAGGCGACGCTGTTCCTCGTGGTCGGGATCATCGACCACCGGGCGGGCACCCGGGACATCCGCCGGCTGTCCGGGCTCGCCGGCCGGGTGCCCGTGCTGTTCGCGGTCTCGCTCGTGGCCGCGGCGTCCATGGCCGGCCTGCCGCCCCTGGCCGGGTTCGTGGCCAAGGAGTCCGTGCTGGCCGCCTTCGCCCACGACGTGGACAGCGCGGCGGGGATCGCGGTGCTCGCCGGTCTCGTGGCCGGCTCCGTGCTCACCTTCGCCTACAGCGCCCGCTTCGTGTGGGGCGGCTTCGCGCAGAAGTCCGCCGAGTTCTCCGAGCTCGACGCCGGGATCGGCGGCAAGGCCGTGATCAGCGACATGCAGCGGGTGGAGCCCGCGTTCCTCGCTGCACCGCTCGTGCTCTCCGTCCTCACCGTGGTCTTCGGGCTCTGGCCCCAGCCGGTCAACGCCGTGCTGCAGCCCTACGTCGACCAGTTCCCGGCCACGGAGGAGCACGACTTCTACCTGGCCCTGTGGCACGGGCCGACCCCCGCCCTGGGCCTCTCCGTCCTGATCGTCGCGGGCGGGCTCCTGCTCCACCTCGGCCGGCGCCGCGTCGCCGGCCTGCAGCGGGCCCTGCCGTCCCTGCCGGCGGGGGAGCTCGTCTACCGTCGGGTCGTCAACGTCCTGGACCTCGCGGCGGTGTGGATCACCGGACGCACCCAGCGGGGTTCGCTGATGTTCTACCTCTCCGTCATCCTGATCACGGCGATCGTCGTGCCGCTCGTGGCGCTGGTCGTGGAGGAGACCCCGCCCCTGGGCGCCCTGCGGGTCTCCGACGGCCCGGCCCAGCTGATCGCGGGCGCGGCCATGGTCGTGGCGGCCCTGCTCGTCCCCCTGGCCACCAAGCGTTTCCTCGCGGTGCTGCTCGTGTCGGTCACCGGCTACGGGCTGGCCCTCATCTTCGCCCTGCAGGGCGCGCCCGACCTCGCCCTGACCCAGACCCTGGTCGAGACGGTGCTGCTGGTGGCCTTCGTGCTGGCCCTGCGCTCGCTCCCCGCACCGCTGTGGCACCGCAACCCGGCCGGACGCCGCCTCCTGCGGGGCACCATCGCGGTGACGTTCGGCCTGTTCATGATGGCGCTCGCGGCGTTCAGCATCTCCTCGCGCACGGCGGACCCCGTCTCCCTGGAGCTGCCGCGGATGGCCTACGAGCTCGGCGACGGCGCGAACGTGGTCAACGTCATCCTCGTGGACATCCGCGCGTGGGACACCTTCGGGGAGGTCTCGGTGCTCGTGCTGGCCGCCACCGGAGTGGCCTCGCTGATCTTCGTCACGGGCCGCGGGGACCGCATCGTCCGCTCCGGGGACGAGCCCACGACCGGACAGCTGCGGGTCATCCGCCGGCGGAGCTCCGCGGCCGTCTCGCCCGGGGGCGAGCCCCTGGACGTCCGCCTCGCCCGCGGCGACGACGACGACCTGGAGGACCCCTACCTGCTCGCCGGGAGGACGCTGGCCCCCGAGCGGCGCTCGATCGTCTTCGAGGTGGTCACCCGGCTGCTCTTCCACACGTTCATGATGGTCTCGCTCTACCTGCTGATCGCGGGGCACAACGACCCGGGCGGAGGGTTCGCGGGCGGCCTCATGGCCGGACTGGCACTGACGGTGCGCTACCTGGCCGGTGGACGCTACGAGCTCGAGCTCGCCACGCCCATCAACGCCGGCACGATGCTCGGGACCGGCCTGGCGCTCGCCGCCCTCTACGCCGTCACCCCGGTCTTCCTGGGTGGATCGGTGATGCAGAGCTACACCGTCGAGGCGGAGCTGCCGGTCTTCGGGGCCGAGAAGTTCGTGACCGCCCTGATCTTCGACATCGCGGTCTACCTGATCGTCGTCGGCCTCATCCTGGACATCCTGCGCTCGCTCGGCGGGCGGATCGACGAGCGGATCGAGGAGGACGCCGTGCGGCGGCGGCGGCGCACGCCCGGGCGCGGCACGCGGATCCGCGTCACGCGGCAGCGGAAGGCGGCCGCCGCGGTCCCCGAGGGCTCGACCCCGGTCACCTCGGCGACGTCGCCGACCCCGGTCACCCGGATCGGCGCGAACGGAGGCGGAGAGCACCGATGACCGTGAACCTGACCCTCCTGGTCGTGATGGGGGTGCTCTACGCCGTGGGCGTGTACCTGCTGCTCGAGCGCTCCCTCACCCGCGTGCTGCTCGGGCTGATGCTGCTGACCAACGGCACGAACCTGCTGATCCTGCACGCCGGCGGGTCCGCCGGGTCCGCCCCCCTCTACGACGGGTCGCTCGCCGCGGAGGAGTACAGCGACCCGCTGCCCCAGGCCCTCATCCTCACCGCCATCGTGATCTCCCTCGCGGTGACCGCGTTCCTCCTCGGCATGATCTACCGCTCCTGGGTGCTCGGTCGCCGGGACGAGATCCAGGACGACGTCGAGGACCGGCGCGTGGCGCGGCAGTCCTCCTACGACGTGGAGGACGACGCCGAGGTCCCCGCCGACACCACCGAGTTCGAGGAGACGCCCCGTCGCCGGGAGCCGGACGAGACCGTCGAGGCACCGGGCGTGCGCGGCGTCGACGGGAGGGAGAACCGATGACCGTCAACCTCGCGCAGCTGGCCCCGCTGGCCGTCATCATCCCGTTCCTCGGCGCCGCCCTGAGCCTCCTGCTGCTGCGGCGCAACGCCCTGCAGCGCACCGTGGCCATCGGCTCGCTCGTGCTCACCCTCGCGGTCGAGACCGTCGTGCTCGTGAGCACGTGGGACGTGGGCCCGCAGGCCGTCCACCTCGGCGGGTGGGAGGCGCCGTGGGGCATCGTGATGGTCGTGGACCAGCTCTCGTCCCTGATGCTCGTGGTCTCCACGCTCGTCTCGCTCGCGGTGCTCGTCTACGCGAGCGGGCAGGGCGTGGCCGACGGCGACGACGAGGGTCCGATCTCGATCTTCCACCCCTCCTTCCTCATCCTCGTGGCGGGCGTGTCGAACGCCTTCCTCGCGGGGGACCTCTTCAACCTGTACGTGGGCTTCGAGATCCTGCTGACCGCGTCATACGTGCTGATGACCATGGGCGGGACCGTCCAGCGGATCCGCACCGGCGTGACCTACGTGGTGGTCTCGGTGATCTCCTCCGTGCTGTTCCTGATCACCATCGCGATGATCTACGCGGCCACGGGCACCGTCAACATGGCGGACCTGTCGGTCAAGCTGCAGAGCCTGCCGGTGGGCACCCAGATGCAGCTGCACCTGATGCTGCTCATCGCGTTCGGCATCAAGGCCGCGGTCTTCCCGCTGTCCTTCTGGCTCCCGGACTCCTACCCGACGGCCTCGGCCCCCGTGACCGCAGTGTTCGCCGGGCTGCTGACCAAGGTGGGGGTGTACTCGATCATCCGCACCGAGACCGTGCTGTTCCCCGGGGACCGGCTCGACGACCTCCTGATGTGGGTCGCGCTGCTCACCATGGTGGTCGGCATCCTGGGCGCGCTCGCGCAGATCGACATCAAGCGCATGCTGTCCTTCACCCTGATCAGCCACATCGGGTACATGATCTTCGGCGTGGCCGTGGGCACGCAGGAGGCCCTCTCGGCCACGGTCTACTACGTGGCCCACCACATCGTGATCCAGACGAGCCTGTTCCTCGTGGCCGGGCTGATCGAGCGCCGCGGCGGCTCCACCAACGTGGACCGGTTGGCCGGGATGGCCAGGATCTCCCCGCTGCTCGCACTGCTCTACCTCGTGCCCGCCCTGAATCTCGGGGGGATCCCGCCGTTCTCCGGCTTCCTGGGCAAGACCGGCCTCCTGCAGGCCGGCGTCGACCGGGGGGACGGCCTGGCCTACGTCCTGGTCGCGGGGTCCGTGACGGTCTCCCTGCTGACCCTGCTGGCCCTGATCCGGGTGTGGAACCGCGTGTTCCTGCGCGCGCCCGAGGACGCGGAGTACCCGGACCCGATCCTGCTGGCCCCGGTGCCCGCCGGGTCCCGGTTCCTGCTCAGCTCCGGCGCCGTCGACCACCAGGCGGGCCGGTTCGCGGGCAAGGGCGACGTGCGCCTGATGTCCCCCTCGATGCTCGGCGGCGCCTCGGTCCTCGTCGCCGCGGGGGTGGGCCTCACGGTCTTCGCCGGACCGCTGTTCCAGCTCGCGGACAACGCCGCGGAGAACCTCGTCCGCCCCGAGCGCTACGTCGAGGCCGTGCTCGACCCGGCGTCCGCGCCGCGCCCCGTCGTGGAGGAGGCACCGTGACCCGACCCAGGAACCCCCTGCTCGTCGAGCTGCCGCTGCTGGTGTGGCTCGTGCTCGTGTGGGGCGCCCTGTGGGGCGACTTCGGCCTCGGCAACCTCCTGGTCGGGCTCGTCCTGGCCCTGCTCGTGACCTGGTTCCTCTACCTGCCGCCCGTCCAGCTGTCCGGGCGGTTCAACCCCTTCCAGTTCGCCGTCTTCGCCGTGACCTTCGTCTGGCAGGTCGCCAAGGCGAGCGTCGAGGTGATGGTCATCGCGATCGTCGTGGGCCCCCGGGCGCGCAACGCCGTGGTGGGCGTCAGGCTGCGCACGACCTCCGACCTGCTCCTGACGGCCACCGGGCACACCATGACCCTGATCCCCGGCTCGCTCGTGGTGGAGGTGGACCGTGCCACCAGCACGCTGTACTTCCACGCGCTCAACGTCCGCGACTCCCGGGAGGCCGAGGAGTTCCGCCGCTCCGCGCTCCAGGTGGAGGCCGCCTGGATCCGGATCATGGGCACGGCGGAGGAGCTCGCCGCGCTGCGGGCCGAGCGGCGCGGGGACGGAGCCGCCGGCGCGGACCGGCGGGACAGCGCCGCGATCGGCTCCCCGGTCACCGCGAGCCAGCAGATCGTGGGCCGCCGCCGCGACGACGTCCCGGCCGGGGCGCCGGCCGACGCCCCGGTGGACGACCCGGACGACGACCCCCAGGAGGACCGCCCGTGATGGAGATCGCCGTGGCCGTCGCGGTCGTGCTGCTCGGCACGGCCGCCGCGGGCACCCTATACCGCCTCGCCAAGGGGCCGTCCCTGCTGGACCGGGTGGTGGCCACGGACGTGCTGCTGGCCATCGTGGCGGCCGCCCTCGCGGTGGACATGGCCTACCACGGCCATCTCGACAACCTGATCCTCATGGTGATCGTCTCGCTGGTCGGGTTCATCGGCTCCGTGACGGTGGCGCGCTTCGCCACCCAGACCGCCGAGCACGGGCGGTGAGCGCCGTGCTGGACACCGTCCTGGACACCGCCGCCGCCGTGTGCCTCGTGGGCGGGGCCCTCATGTCCCTCGCCGCGGCGATCGGCCTGGTCCGCTTCCCGGACCTGCTGACCCGCATGCACGCAGGGACCAAGCCGCAGGTCTTCGGGCTGCTGCTCATGCTCACGGCCGTCGCCCTGGAGAACCGCGATCCCGTCATGGTCCCGCTCATCGCCCTCGGCTGGATCTTCCAGCTGCTCACCGTGCCCGTCTCCGCGCACATGGTGGGCCGCTCCACCTACCGCACCAAGCACCTCAACCGGTCCACGCTGACCCAGGACGACCTGCAGACGGTCCTCGACCGCGCGGCGGAGAGCTCCCCGGGGGAGGCCGCCACCGGGGAGGGCGCCGGCACGGGGGCGGCGACCCGGGACGGCCGGCCGACCGACGGACAGCACACTGACGGAACCTCGGGGACGCGTTAGGCTGGGGCGATCGGCAGGGCGCACCCGCGCCGCCCCGACGACCCAAGGAGCAGCAGCCCATGAACGACAAGGTCATCGAACTCCTCGGCACCGGCGCCTCGCTGGGTGGCGTGGTGCTCTCGCACAAGGTGCTCGGCTCGGTGTGGAAGCGCCTCACGGGCAATCCGCCGCCGTCCAAGAACCCGGACCCCAGCGAGACCTGGACGGCCATCATCGTCTGGTCCGTCGTGTCCGGTCTCGTGGGCACCGTCATCAAGGTCGCCGTCCACCGGCAGATGGCCAAGATGGAGCAGGACGACAAGCCGAAGGCCTCGAGCCAGTCCGAGGTCTGAGTCCCGGCGCGCACCCCGCGGAGGGGCCCG
>NZ_JBISWJ010000052.1:0-16772 GCF_044462225.1 Kocuria kalidii
GGAACGGGCCCCTCCGGCATGTGCGGTGCGTGCGGCGGGCGCGGGGAGGGGTAGACTCGGTGCCACTGAACGACAGGGGAGCGCTGCCCGCCGGGACACCGGCACGGCGCTGAGAGTGCGGATCGCCGCAGACCCTCGAACCTGCTCCGGTTAGCACCGGCGAAGGGAGTCGAGCATCTCAGGGGGAATCCCCGGGAGCGCGCCGGTGGCGCGGCCCGCGGATCCCCGTCCCCTCCTGGCAACGACGGCTCGCAGAGCCCAGGAGGAACCCACCATGAACAGCACCACCCACCGCCCTGCAGCACGCCCCGGCACGTCCGGTGCCTCGTCCTGGCGCGTCGTCGACATCGTCGTGGCCGCGGTCCTCGCCGCCGTGTGCGCGGTCGTCTTCTGGGCGTGGTCGAACCTGCTCTACCCCGTGGTCGGCACGGCCGCGGTGGCCTATCCGCCGGCCGTGGGGCTGATCGCCGGCGGCTGGCTGGTGGCCGGCGTGCTCGGCGGGCTGATCATCCGCAAGCCCGGCGCCGCGCTGTTCTGCGAGCTGCTCGCCGCCGTGATCGAGAGCTTCCTGGGCACCCACTTCGGCCTGCTGGTCATCCTCTCCGGCCTCGTCCAGGGGATCGGCGCGGAACTGGCCTTCGCCGCCTTCCGGTACCGCAGGTTCGACGCCCTCGTCGCGGCCGTCGCGGGCGCCGTGAGCGGGGTCTTCCTCGGCGTCAACGAGAACATCGTCTACAACTACGAGTGGGCGCTCGGCCACCAGGTGGCCTACGTGGTCCTGGCGGCGCTCTCCGGGGCGGTGCTCGCCGGCCTGCTCATGCAGGCCGTCGTGAAGGCCCTCGCCGCGACGGGCGTCCTGCAGGGCCTCGCCTCGGGCCGGGCCGTCCGGCGATGACGTCCTCCACGGCCGGGCGCCCCGCGGCACCCGCAGCCCGCGGAGCGCGCGTCGAGGCCGACGGCTTCGGCTGGCACCACCCCGGCCGGGACGCGGCGGCCCTGCGCGGACTCGACCTGGTGGTGGAGCCGGGGGAGCGGGTGCTCCTCCTGGGCCCCAGCGGGGCGGGCAAGTCGACGTTCCTGCACGCCCTGGCGGGAGTCCTCCACGACGAGGACGGACAGTCCCGGTCCGGCGAGCTGCTGCTCGACGGCACGCCGCCCGAGGAGGCACGCGGCCGGGCCGGGCTCGTGCAGCAGGACCCCGAGTCGCAGGTGGTGCTCTCCCGGATCGGCGACGACACCGCCTTCGGCCTCGAGAACCTCGCGGTGCCGCGCGAGCAGATCTGGCCGCGGGTGCGCGCGGCCCTCGACGACGTGGGCCTGGGCCTCCCCCTCGATCACTCCACGGCGGCCCTGTCCGGCGGGCAGAAGCAGCGCCTGGCGCTCGCGGGCGCCGTGGCCATGAGCCCCGGGCTGCTGCTGCTCGACGAGCCGACCGCCAACCTGGACCCCGCCGGCGTGCGGCAGGTCCGCGACGCCGTGGTGTCCTGCCTGGACCGCAGCGGGGCGACCCTCGTGGTCGTGGAGCACCGCGTCGCCGTGTGGGCCGAGGTCGTGGACCGCGTCGTCGTGCTCGGCCACGACGGGGGCATCACCCACGACGGGCCCCCCGCGCAGGTGCTGGGGGCGGCCGCCGACGAGCTGAGCCGGGCCGGGGTGTGGGTGCCCGGGCGGGTCCCGGCGACGCGCGGACCCGCACGGCCCTCCGCCGGCCCGACCACGGAGCCGACCGCGGAGGGCCGCGCCGGGCAGGGTGGCGAGCCGCTGCTGAGCGCCGCCCGTCTGTCCGTCTCGCGCACCCAGCCCTCGGCCCGCCGGCTGTGCGCCCGGCGGCGGGCCCGGCGCCGGGGGCTGCCCGCGGACGACGCCACCGACGCCCGGGACCTCCCCACGGCGGTGGCCGACGTCGGACTGAGCCTGTGCCGCGGCCGCGTGCTCGCGCTCACCGGGCCCAACGGCGCCGGCAAGTCCACCCTCGCGCTGACGCTCGCGGGCCTGCTCGCCCCCGTGCGGGGCACGGTGGTCGCCCATCCGCGCCTCGACCGCGGCGCGGGTCCCGACCCCCTGGACTGGAGCGGGAGGGAGCTCGTGGCGCGCGTGGGGACGGTCTTCCAGGAGCCCGAGCACCAGTTCCTGCGGGGCACCGTGCGCGCCGAGCTCGAGCTGGGCCCCCGCCTGGCGGGCACGCCGGCGGCCGAGCGGGAGCGCCGCACGGACGAGCTGCTCCGCCGGCTGCGGCTCACCCATCTGGCCGAGGCGAACCCGTTCACCCTCTCCGGCGGCGAGAAGCGGCGGCTGTCCGTGGCCACGGTGCTCGCCACGGACCCGGACGTCCTGGTGCTCGACGAACCCACGTTCGGCCAGGACGCCGTGACGTGGGCGGAGCTCGTGGAACTGCTCGTGGAGCTCGTGGACGGCGGCACGTCGGTGCTGGCCGTGACGCACGACGAGGACTTCGTGCGGGCGCTCGGCGCCGAGGTCCTCGAACTGGGGGACCCGGGCCCCGGCACGCCGGCCGCGGGCCGTCCGGGGGCGGGCCGTCCGGGGGCGGGCCACCGGGCGCCGCACCGGTTCCGGCCGGCCGGCGAGCCGGCCCGGTGAGCTCCGCCGTCATCGCCCCCGCGGCCCGCAGCTCCCTGCTGGGCCGGACGAACGCCGTGGTCAAGCTGGCCGGGGCGCTGCTGCTCACCGCGGTGCTCGTGGTCAGCGCGGACCCCGTGACGTCGGGGACCGTGCTCCTGGGCGAGGTCCTGCTCCTGGCGCTGGCCGGTCAGCGCCCGCTCGCGCTGCTGGTCCGGGCGTGGCCGGTGGCCGTGGCCGCCCTCGTGAGCGGGTGGGGCACGGCCCTGCTGGCCGAGGACTCGGGAGCGGTGCTGCTCGACCTCGGACCCACCGAGATCTCGGCCGGTTCGGTGGCGGCGGGGGCGGCGATCGCGCTGCGCGGACTGGCCCTGGCGCTCCCGGGGCTGATGCTCGTGCTCACCACGGACCCCACGGATCTCGCGGACGGCCTCGCCCAGACGGTCCGCCTCCCGGCCCGCTTCGTGCTCGCGTCCCTGGCGGCGCTGCGGCTGGTGGGCGTGATGGTCACCGAGTGGGACACGCTCGCGATGGCTCGCCGGGCGCGCGGCGCGGGAACCGGGCACGGGCCGGTGGGCGCGCTGCGGGAGTTCGGCGGCCAGGCGTTCACGCTGCTCGTGCAGTCCCTGCGCCGGGCCACCCGGCTGTCGGTCACGATGGAGGCCCGGGGTTTCGGCGCAGGGCCGCGCACGTGGGCCCGCGTCCCGGGGTGCTCCTGGCGGGACACGGTGGTCCTCACGGGCTGCGCGGTGGCCGCCGCGGCGGGACCGGCGCTGTCCGCCCTGCTCGGGGCGCACCGGTTCGTCTGGGCCTGAGCCCGGCTCAGGCCTGCGAGACCCAGCCGGTGACCAGCCGGGTGAGCTCCGGGTCCACCGGCAGCGGCTGGTGGTCGAGCCCGCGCACCGGCACCGCGAGCCGGACGCTGGAGACCAGCCACACGGCGTCCGCCTCCATGAGGTCCGCCGGGTACAGCGGCCCGTAGCCGAGCTCCCAGCCGTCCTGCCGGGCGGCGGTGAAGATCTTGGCCTGCGTGGTGCCGGGCAGGACCCCGTGCGAGGGCTCGGGCGTGAGCAGGGTGCGGCGCCCGGCGCGCACGCGGGCGCAGACCACGGACGACGTCGCCCCCTCGAGGACCCTGCGGCCCTCCGTGGTGAAGACGGCCTCGTCCGCACCGAGTGAGCGGGCGTGGCGCAGGGCGGCCATGTTGATCGCGTAGGAGAGGGTCTTGGCCCCCGGCAGCAGCCACGGGTACCCGGCGTCCTGGGCGGGGTCGTGGCCGCGGGGCAGCAGCACCGCCGTCACGCCCTCCCGGCGCTGCCGGAACGTGGTCTCGGGCACGGGGCTCACCGCGATCCAGGACCACGGCCCGGCCTCCGGGGCGCCGCGGCTGACGACGACCTTGACGCTGTGCTCCGCGCCGAGTCCGCCGTCCCCGCCGGGCGCGGCGTGGGCGAGCGCCAGTTCCACCGCCCCGCGCAGGTCCTGCGGGGAGGGCACGGGCAGCTGCGCGAGCCGCGCGGAGGACGAGAGGCGCTGGTGGTGGGCCTCGAACTTCCGGACGTGACCGTCGACGGCCCGCATGGTCTCGAACACCCCGTCGCCGCGGGTGAGCCCCTGGTCGTCGATCCGCACGAGCGGCACGGACGGGTCGGCGAGGACGCCCTGCGGGTGGGCGGCGTCGAGGACGACGACGGTGGTGGTCACGGGGTTCTCCTGTCGGTCCGGCCGCGCGGTCAGCAGACCGGGCCGGGGTGCAGGATGTCCACCTGTTCCCAGACGTGGTCCTCCGCCAGGTAGGCGTCCTCCTGAGCGGCCCATCGGTCCCAGTGCTCCGCGTAGTACGCGCCGTCCCGGCTCAGGGCCCGGTCGTAGCGCAGCGCGGTGGGCAGCTCGACCCACACGGAGACGTCCAGCAGCTCGCGGGCCTCGGTGCTGCACGCGCCGACGCCCTCCAGGACGACGACCTCCGCCACCCGGGTCAGCCGCGGGGTGCCGGGGGAGCCGGTGACCCAGTCCCAGGCGCTCCACTCGGCGTCACGGCCCTCGTCGAGGGGGGTGAGCACCTCGTCCACGTAGGTGCGCCGGCCC
Source organism: Kocuria kalidii (assembly GCF_044462225.1). Classification (NCBI taxonomy): domain Bacteria; kingdom Bacillati; phylum Actinomycetota; class Actinomycetes; order Micrococcales; family Micrococcaceae; genus Kocuria; species Kocuria kalidii. The sequence goes on from NZ_JBISWJ010000052.1 coordinate 4,666, forward strand.
GGTCCCAGCCCGTCCCAGCCGGGGTAGAGGTCCTCGAGGTGGAAGAGCGTCACGTCCCGCACGGGCCGCAGCACCGTGGCGAGCTGCTCGGCGAGACTGGTCTTGCCGGCGCCCGAGCGGCCGTCGATGCCGATCAGGTAGGGGCGCCGGGTCGGGGAGGGGAGCAGTTGCGCCAGATTGGTGCCGGCGGGATTGGCCGCCGCGACCGACGGGTCCAGCTCCAGCTCGATGTCGATCACGCTCGCCCGGCGTCCTGCGCGGCGTCCTGCGCGGCGTCCCGGGCGGTGCCGAGCTCCCGGGCGACGGCGCGGACGACCCCCGGGACGGCGGCGGCGATCATGCCGTAGGTGGTCTCGAAGTCCTCCGGACCTCCGTACCACGGGTCGTAGATGCCGAGGCCGCTGCGCTCCTCACCGGCGACGGCGGGATCGAACTCCCGCAGCAGGTGCACCTTGGCGGCGGCGGCCTCGTCCGGGGCGAGCGTGCGCAGGCGGCGCCAGTGGACCACGTCCAGGGCCAGGACGAGGTCGCGGTCGGCGAATCGGACGGGATCGAACACCTGCGCGGCGTGCCGGGAGGCGTCCAGCCCCGCGCGGCGCATCAGCTCGCCGGCACGCGGGTCCACGGGGTTGCCCAGCTCCTCGTCGCTGACGCCTGCGGAGTCGACGCGGACGTGCCCGGCCAGCCCGGCGGCCTCGAAGGCGCGGCGCAGCGCGAACTCCGCCATGGGGGAGCGGCAGATGTTGCCGGTGCACACGGCCACGATCGAATACATAGCGGGCATTCTAAGCCGTGCGCTCCCGTCGCGCGACGTGCGGCCGCCGCCCGGGGGCGACGGCCGCACCTCGCAGCGGTCGATCAGGGCCGACGGACGGTCGGGTCGAGCGCGTGCTCCTCGTCCGGGTCCAGGTGCGCCGCGTCCGGAGCACGGTCCGGGTGCGCTTCCTCCCGGTGCGAACCGTCCGCGGGCGAGCCGTCCGCGTGCGAACCGGTCTCCGCGGAGAGGTCGAGCTCCTCGCCGTTCTCGTCGACCCGCCGGTACCAGTCGGTGACGTCCGGGTGGTGCGAGTCGAACGTCTCGCCGGCGGCGCGGGAGCCCGGGGCGTGCTCCACCTGCAGGGCGAAGTCGTCGCCGTGCTCCTCGATGCCGTGGATCACCGCCTTGCGCACGGCCGTGACGGCGAACTCGTGGCGGATCGTCGCCGGGTCGCTGCGCAGGTCCTTGTAGAACGAGACCATCAGGAAGGCGACGATCACGGCGAACGGCAGGGCCGAGACGGTCACGAGGTTCTGCATGCCGGTCAGGGCGTCGTCGCCGCCCACGAGCATCATGACGGCCGCGATCCCGCCGAGGCACAGACCCCAGAACACGACGATCGCCCGGGTGGGCTCGGGCCGGCCCTGCTGGGACAGCGTGCCCATCACGATCGAGGCGGAGTCCGCGCTCGTCACGAAGAAGATGGCGATGATGAGCATCGCCAGCACCGAGGTGATCGCCCCGAAGGGCAGGGCGTCGAGCATCCCGAACAGCGCGGCCTCCTGGCCGCCCGCGGCCGCGAGGTCGGTCCCGGTGCGCTGCAGGTACATGGAGGTGCCGCCGATGACCACGAACCAGAGGACGCACATCGAGGAGGGGACCACGAGCACCACGGTCACGAACTGGCGCAGCGTGCGGCCGCGGGAGATCTTGGCGATGAACATCCCGACGAACGGGGACCAGGACAGCCACCAGGCCCAGTAGAAGACGGTCCAGCCGCCGGCGAAGGCGGTCGAGTCCTCGCCCCAGCCGCCGGTCTGCCCGGTCATCCACAGGTACTCCTGCAGGTACGTGCTGAACACCGCGGGGACCAGGTCCAGGATCAGGACGGTGGGCCCGGCCACGAACACGAACAGGGCGAGCAGGAAGGCCAGCAGCAGGTTCGTGCTGGAGAGGTAGCGGATGCCGCGGGCCACGCCGGAGACGGCGGAGACCACGAAGGCGGCGGTGAGCACCGCGATGACGACGATGAGGCCGCCGTTGCCGAGCGGCCCCCAGCCGGCGACGAGCTCGAGGCCCCGGGCGATCTGCAGCGCGCCGATCCCGAGGGAGGCCGCGGTGCCGAAGAGGGTCGCGAAGATGGCGAACACGTCGATGAGCCGGCCCAGGCCGCCCTCGGCGCGCCGCTGGCCGATCAGCGGCACGAAGATCCGGCTGATGAGCGGAGGACGGCCGCGGCGGTACGCGCCGTAGGCGACGGCCGCGCCGACCACGGCGTACATCGCCCAGGGGTTGAGTCCCCAGTGGAACGCGGTCTGGACGAGGGCGTAGACGGTCATCTCCTCGGAGCCGGGGTCCGCCCCGAAGCCGGGGACGCCGGCGCCGAAGTGGCTCAGGGGCTCGGAGGCGCCGTAGAACATCAGGCCGATGCCCATGCCGGCGGCGAAGAGCATGGCGAGCCACGAGAAGAACGAGTACTCGGGCTTCTCGTCGTCCATGCCCAGCGGGATACGGCCCGTGCGGCTGAAGCCGACGACGAGCATGAACAGGACGGCCGCCGTGGACAGGGCGGTGAAGAACCAGCCGGCGTTGCCGGTGACCCAGCCCAGGGCGGCGGTGGAGGCGACGGTCAGGGACTCGGTGGAGAGCACGCCCCAGGCGATGAACGCCACGATCAGCGCGGCGGTGACGAGGAAGACCACCTTGTCGGTACCGTAGCGCAGCTTCTGGTCCTCGACGGCGAGCCCGGGGACCAGGGCGGGGTGGACGCCGTGGGGGTAGTTGATCTGCCGCAGCACCTCCCGGGGCTTCGTCCGGCGGGCGGACGTGCCGGGTTCCGGCGGCTGTGGTGAATGGGGTGGTGTGCTGCTCATGATGGCTCCTGCGGTGTCGGAGTGCGTGCGGTGTCGTGTCGGTGCGTGCGGTCGCGTGCGGGTCGGGCCCGGAGCTGTCGTCGGGGCGCCCGGCGGTCCGGGCGCGCCAGCCCAGTCTACCGAAGAGCTGTCGCCGCAGGAGGCGGCGAGCGGAGGCTCACGCACGGGGCCGCACATAGATTGAGTCGATGCGGCTCAAGTCGAGTTGACAACGGCCGCTCACCTGGCAGACTTGAGCCAGGAAAACTCAAGACCTGAGACCTCCGGGATCGCAACGGGGCCACGACGGCCCGCCCGGTTCAGCTCGACACGAAGGAGAACACGTCCATGTCCCGTGCAGTAGGAATCGATCTCGGCACCACCAACTCCGTGGTGTCCGTGCTGGAGGGCGGCGAGCCCACCGTCATCGCCAACGCCGAGGGCAACCGGACCACCCCGTCCGTCGTCGCCTTCTCCAAGGACGGCGAGACCCTGGTCGGCGACATCGCCAAGCGCCAGGCCGTGACCAACGTGGACCGCACCATCGCCTCGGTCAAGCGCCACATGGGCACCGGGTGGTCCACCGACATCGAGGGCAAGAAGTACACGCCGCAGGAGATCTCCGCGCGCATCCTCATGAAGCTCAAGACCGACGCCGAGTCCTACCTCGGCGACAAGGTCACCGACGCCGTGATCACCGTTCCGGCCTACTTCAACGACGCCGAGCGCCAGGCCACCAAGGAGGCCGGTGAGGTCGCCGGCATGAACGTGCTGCGCATCGTCAACGAGCCCACCGCGGCCGCGCTCGCCTACGGCCTGGAGAAGGGCAAGGAGGACGAGCTCATCCTGGTCTTCGACCTCGGCGGCGGCACGTTCGACGTCTCCCTGCTGGAGGTCGGCAAGGACGAGGACGACTTCTCCACCATCCAGGTCCGCTCGACCGCCGGTGACAACCGCCTCGGCGGCGACGACTGGGACCAGCGGATCGTCGACTGGCTGCTGTCCCAGGTGAAGTCCAAGACCGGCGCCGACCTGTCCAAGGACAAGATCGCCCTGCAGCGCCTCAAGGAGACCGCGGAGCAGGCCAAGAAGGAGCTGTCCTCCGCGACCAGCACCAACATCTCCCTGCAGTACCTCTCCGTGACCCCCGAGGGCCCCGTGCACCTGGACGAGCGGCTCACCCGCGCGAAGTTCGAGGAGCTGACCCGGGACCTGCTCGAGCGCACCGAGAAGCCGTTCAAGGACGTCATCGCCGAGGCCGGCATCTCCGTGTCCGACATCGACCACGTGGTCCTCGTCGGCGGCTCGACCCGCATGCCCGCGGTCGTCGAGACCGTCCAGCGCCTGGCCGGCAAGGAGCCCAACAAGGGCGTCAACCCGGACGAGGTCGTCGCCGTCGGCGCGGCCATCCAGGCCGGCGTGCTCAAGGGCGACCGCAAGGACGTCCTGCTGATCGACGTGACCCCGCTGTCGCTGGGCATCGAGACCAAGGGCGGTGTGATGACCAAGCTCATCGAGCGCAACACGGCCATCCCGACCAAGCGGTCCGAGACCTTCACCACCGCGGAGGACAACCAGCCGTCCGTGTCCATCCAGGTCTTCCAGGGCGAGCGCCAGTTCACCCGGGACAACAAGAACCTGGGCACCTTCGAGCTGACCGGCATCGCCCCCGCCCCGCGCGGCATGCCGCAGATCGAGGTCACGTTCGACATCGACGCCAACGGCATCGTGCACGTCTCCGCCAAGGACAAGGGCACCGGCACCGAGCAGTCGATGACCATCACCGGCGGGTCCTCCCTCTCCAAGGAGGACATCGACCGCATGGTCAAGGACGCCGAGGCCAACGCCGAGGCGGACCGGGTGCGCCGCGAGGCGGCGGACCTGCGCAACAACGCGGAGCAGCAGGCCTACTCCGTCGACAAGCTGCTGAAGGACAACGACGAGAAGCTGCCCGCGGACGTCAAGTCCGAGGTGCAGGCGGACGTCGACGCCCTGAAGCAGGCGCTCGAGGGCGAGGACGACGACGCCGTGAAGACGGCCTACGACAAGCTGCAGCAGTCCCAGACCAAGCTCGGCGAGGCCCTCTACGCCCAGTCGCAGACCGAGGGTGCCGAGGGCGCCCCGGGTGCGGGGGCCACCGGTGCCACCGGTGACGAGGACATCGTCGACGCGGAGGTCGTCGACGACGAGGACGAGAAGAAGTGAGCATGCCCGACCCCACGCCAGGACCCGACGAGAACGCGGCGCAGAACGACGCCGGGAGCCCTTCCGGGGACCCCGCCGCGCACCCCGACGAGCACCGTGCGCAGGACTCCGGCGACGGCTCCCGCGAGGAGGCCGGGCCGGAGGGCCTGACGGTGGACGACATCCTCTCGACGCCCCAGTCGACCGACGCCGAGTCGGGAGACGCCGGGCCGGCGGCCGCGGGGGAGGAGTCCCCGGCGGCGGCCCTGGCCGAGGAGCGGCTCGAGGAGCTGCGCCGGCTGCAGGCCGAGTTCGTGAACTTCAAGCACCGCACGGCACGCGAGAAGGAGCAGCTGCGGACCTTCGTGACGGGCGACCTCCTGCAGACGCTGCTGCCGGTGTTCGACGACATCGACGCGGCCCGCCAGGCGGGAGACCTCACCGACGGCCCGTTCGCGGCGATCGCGAACAAGCTCGAGGAGATCCTCGTGCGGCAGGGGCTCGTCCGCATCGGGGAGATCGGGGAGAGGTTCGACCCCAACGTCCACGAGGCGGTGCTGCAGCAGCCCACGAGCGAGGTCGAGCCCGACCAGGTCTCGATGGTGCTGCGCTCCGGCTTCCGGATCGACGAACGCGTGGTGCGGCCGGCGCAGGTCGCCGTCGCGGTCGCCGAGTGAGGCCGGTCCCGGCCTGATCCGCACGACGGCAGGGGAGGTCCGTCCACCGGGCCTCCCCTGACCCGTCCACCGTTCCCGGCGCCGAGGCGCCGGGGACGGGCCCAGGACAACCACCGGGCCCTGTTCGACAGGACCCCGACCGGCCCCACAGAAAGGAGGCGTCATGGCCAGCCAGGACTGGATCGACAAGGACTTCTACAGCATTCTCGGCGTCTCCAAGGACGCGTCCGCAGCCGACGTCAAGAAGGCGTACCGCAAGCTCGCCCGCGAGTTCCACCCGGACCAGAACCCGGGGGACGCGCAGGCCGAGCAGAGGTTCAAGGACATCGCGGAGGCGAACTCGGTGCTCTCCGACCCCGAGGAGCGCAAGCAGTACGACGCGATCCGCGCGATGGGCTCCGGCGCGCGCTTCACCGCAGGCGGTCCGGGAGCCGCCGGCGGCTCGGCGAACTTCGAGGACCTCTTCGGCGACATCTTCGGCGGTGGCGGCGGCCGCCGTCGCCGCACCAGCTACTCCACGGGCGGACCCGGCGGCCCGGGCGGGTTCGAGGACCTGTTCTCCCAGTTCGGCGGGCAGACCGGGTACGGGGCCCCGGGCGGCTACCAGGCCCCGCCGGCGCGCGGGGAGGACATCCGGACGGAGACGACCATCCCGTTCCGCTCCTCGGTGCACGGCACCACGGTCAAGCTGCGGCGGGGCAACGGCCAGGAGACCACGGTGCGCGTCCCCCAGGGAGTGCGCGACGGGCAGAAGCTCAAGCTCGCCGGCAAGGGCCACTCGGGGCCCGGCGGCTCCGGCGACCTCTACGTCACCGTCCACGTGGTGCCGCACCCCTTCTTCACCCGGGTGGAGGGCACGGACGACGTCGAGGTCACCGTGCCGATCACGTTCCCCGAGGCCGCCCTGGGCGCCACGATCGAGGTGCCCGTCATGGACGGCGGCACCGTGCGGCTGAAGGTGCCCGCGGGCACGTCCTCGGGACGGCGCTTCCGCGTCAAGGGGCGCGGGTTCAGCACGACCAGGGGCACCGGGAACCTCATCGTCACGGTCGAGGTGCACGTCCCGGCCGAGCTCGACGAGCAGGCGCAGGCCGCCGTCCGGGCGTTCGCCGAGGCGACCGCGGGCGAGGACCCCCGGGGCGGCCTGGCCGAGAAGGCGCGGGTCTGAGATGGCCCTCGACGCCGACCAGCCGCTGTTCGTGATCTCCGTGGCCGCGGAGATCGCGGAGATGCACCCGCAGACGCTGCGCCAGTACGACCGGCTGGGTCTCGTCAAGCCGTCCCGGGCGCCCGGCAGGGCACGCCGCTACTCCCAGCGCGACATCGAGAAGCTGCAGCAGATCCAGGTGCTGTCCCAGCAGGGCGTGTCCCTCGAGGGCATCCGGCGCATCCTCCAGCTGGAGAACCAGGTCGCTGCCCTGCGGGTGCGCGTCGCGGAGCTGTCCCGAGAGCTCGAGACCGCGCGGGACCGGGCCGAGGAGTCCTCCCGGATCTTCGCCGCGGGCGCCGGCGGGGACGTGGTGCGCATGGCCCGCGGGGCGCGTCCCCGGGCCCGCAAGATCTCCCAAGCCGTGGTGCTGTACCGGCCGCCGCGCCAGCAGGAGCGCTGACCGGACGGGGCCGGCGCCGTCAGCGGCGCAGCCCTGGAGCGGTGCACCGCCGCCCACCGCCCGGCCGTCCTCGAGGAGGAGCACGAGCCCGCCCGTGGGGCCGGTGAAGTCGTCCACGGGGTGGTGCGCCGTCTCCTCCGCCCCGATCTCGGGCCCTAGCGCCGCACGTACTCGCGGTGCAGGCCTCCGAGCAGCGGCCGCGCGCGGTGGTCGCCCGGGGCGACGACGACGGAGCCGTCCCGCTCCGGGACGGCGGCCGCGCTCACGCCGTGCGGCGGTAGGTGAGGTCGCGCGGGACGCGACCCGCCTCCTGCGCCTTCCGCTCGAAGCTCGTGAGGACCCGTCCCTCCCAGCGCGGGGCCCAGCCGGCGTCCGGGTGCTCGTCGTCGGCGAGGGGGCCCGGGTGCACGTTCTCGAAGTGCGGGGACGCGTCCAGGACCTCCCGCATCACCAGGGCGTACTCCTGCCAGTCCGTGGCGAGCCGCCACAGCCCGCCCGGCGCGAGCACCCGGGCGGCGAGCTCGGCGAACGCGGGAGAGACGAGGCGCCGCTTGTGGTGGCGGGTCTTGTGCCACGGGTCCGGGAAGAAGACCCACAGCTCGTCGACCGAGGCCGGGGCGAGCATGTGCTCCAGGACCTCGGGAGCGTTGGCCTGCACCACGCGGACGTTCTGCACACCGGCCTGGCCCGCCTTGAGCAGCAGGTCCGCGATCCCGGGCTTGTACACCTCCACGGCGAGGTGGTCGCGGTCGGGGCGCTGGGCGGCGGCGTGCACGACCGCCTCGCCGAGACCCGAGCCGACCTCCACGACCAGGGGCGCCCGGCGCCCGAAGGCCGCGGCGGCGTCGAACTCGTGGTCCGGGTGGACGGACGTGTCGGTGCGCACCCGGGGGACGTCGAGCACCCGGGTGGGCGCCCAGTCGTCCCAGGCCTTCTGGCGGCGCGCGGTGAGGCGGTCGCCGCGGCGCACGAAGGAGTACGGCCTGCGGTGGAACTCCTCGGGGACGGGGCCCTGCGCGGGCTCTTCGGCGGGGGAAGGGGTGTGCTCGCTCATCGCCCTACATCCTAGGCGCAGACCGGGGGGGTCGAGGGCCCGTCGCCGGGGACGGGCCGGTGCGGCGGCTCCCACGCCGCGAACCGGGCGAGCAGCTCCTCCGCGTCCTGCGCGACCACGACGGCGTCCCGGTGCTCGGGGCGCACGAGCCCGGCCGCGGACATCGCGGTCACCGCGTCCAGCAGGGGCCTCCAGTAGCCGGCCACGTCGAGGAAGCCGACCGGCTCCGCGTGCACCCCCAGCTGCAACCAGGTCCACGCCTCGAAGATCTCCTCGACAGTGCCCAGGCCGCCGGGAAGGGCCACGAACCCGTCCGCGAGGGCGGCCATTCCCGCCTTGCGCTCGTGCATCGTCCGGACGACGCGCAGCTCGGTCAGCCCCGTGTGGGCCGCCTCGTCGTCGACCAGGGACTGCGGCATCACCCCGATCACCTCGCCCCCGGCGGCCAGTGCGGCGTCGGCGACGACGCCCATCAGCCCCACGTGGCCGCCGCCGTACACGACGCCCACCCCGCGGCGGGCGAGGGCGGTGCCGAAGGCCCGGGCGGCCGCGGCGAACCGGGGATCGGAGCCGAGGGAGGCCCCGGTGTACACGGCGAGTCTCATGGGCACATTGTCCCCGCCGTCCTTCCTGCCGTCGCCCCGGCAGCGGTCCTGCCGCCGTCGTCCGCCCTGTCCTCGGCGCTGACGTCCGCGCCGCGGCACCGATAGCATGAGTCGCGGCCCGCGCCGCCGCACCTGCGCCCGCACCCGCGGACCCCTGCCGAAGGACTCCCATGAGCTCACCGCCTCCCGAGGACCCCCTGCGCTCCCGGCTGCGCCTGTCCGGCGGCCGGGACGGGGTGGTGCTCGTGGCGGCGCTGGGGATCCTCAGCGCGGTGAGCCCGATGGCCACCGACATGTACCTGGCCTCGATGCCGGCCATGGCGGGGCACTTCGGGGCCTCGGCCTCCGCCGTGCAGCTGACCCTGACCACGTACATGATCGGCATGGCCGTGGGGCAGTTCCTGCTCGGGCCGGTGTCCGACGTGCTCGGCCGGCACCGGCTCATGGTCGCCGGGAACGCCCTGTTCCTGCTCAGCTCCGTCGCCGTGGTCCTGGCCCCGGGCATCGGGGTGGTGCTGGTCCTGCGGGCCCTCCAGGGCCTCTCCGGGGCGGCGGGCGTGGTGATCGCCCGCGCCGTGGTCTCGGACCTGGCCTCCGGCCGGCGGGCCGCGAAGCTGTTCTCGATCCTGGCGACCATCACGTCCCTCGCCCCGGTGGTGGCCCCGCTGCTGGGCGGGGTGATCGCCACGGTCGCGCCGTGGCAGACCGTGTTCTGGGTGCTCGCGGCGTTCGGGCTGCTGATGCTCGTGTGCTCCGTGCTCGTGATCCCCGAGACCCTGCCGCCGCACCGGCGGCACCGCGGCGGCGTGGGCGCCGTCGTCACCGGCTCCTGGCGGGTCCTGCGCACGCCGTCCTTCATGGCCTACGCGCTCGCGTTCGGCCTCGCGTTCGGCGCGCTGTTCTCCTACATCTCCGCCTCCTCCTTCGTCGTGCAGAACGTGCTCGGCTACTCGGCGCTCGGCTACTCCGTGGTCTTCGCCGTCAACGCGGGCGGCTCGATCATGGGCGCCGTCGTCAACACCCGGCTCGTCGACCGGATCGAGCCCGGCACGATCCTCCGCACCGCGATCGTGGTCATGGGCGCCGTCAACGTGGTGGGCCTGGGACTGGTCCTGACCGGGATCACGGGGTGGACCACGCTGGCGCACCTGTTCGTGAGCCAGACCTGCATCGGCTTCGTCATGGGCAACGCCGTGGCCCTCGCCCAGGCCCGGGTCCCCGGGCGGGCCGGGGCCGGGTCGGCGGTGCTCGGACTGGTCCAGTTCCTCCTGGGCGGTCTCGTGAGCCCGCTGACCGGTCTGGGCGGGCAGCACACCGCGGTGCCGATGGCCGTGTCCATGGCGGTGTGCTCGCTGCTCGCCACGGGCGCCGTGCTGCTGGCGCGCCGGCTCTCGCAGGGGGCGCCGGAGGGCCCCGCCGCGCGTCCCGGACCCTGACCGCAGGCCCGCGCGGTGGGGGCGGGACGCCCGCACGGGACCGGGTGGCGACGGTCCGGCCCGGGAGGCGCCCGCGCAGCACCGGGGAGGAGCGGCTCGCCCGGCAATGACCGCCGGGCCGGGGCGGCTGTGGTTAGATGCGTCGTGCCGAGACAGAGGTCACCACCTCCTCCCGGCCCCGCGTCCGCATCCACCCGACACCCCCGGGAGAACACATGCTCCAGTCCATCGAGACTGCCCTCGGCACGCTGGGCGGCATCATCTGGGGACCCTACGTCCTCGTGCCGCTGCTCCTGCTCACCGGCCTGTACCTCACCGTCCGGCTGGGCGCGCTGCAGTTCCGCACGCTCGGCCCCGCCCTGCGCCTGGCCCTGTTCGAGCGCCGGGACGCGGACGCCCGCGGCGGGGACGTCACCCAGTTCCAGGCGCTGACCACGGCGCTCGCCGCGACCGTCGGAACCGGCAACATCGTGGGCGTGGCCACCGCGATCTCGATCGGCGGGCCCGGGGCCCTGTTCTGGATGTGGGTCACCGGCCTGCTCGGCATGGCCTCGAAGTACGCCGAGGCGTTCCTGGCGGTGCGCTTCCGCACCACGGACGCCAAGGGGGAGATCTCCGGCGGGCCGCAGTACTACCTGGAGCGAGGCATCCGCAGCGGCCTCGGCAGGTTCCTGGCCGTCTTCTTCGCGATCGCCGCGGCGCTGGCCGCGTTCGGCATCGGCAACATGACCCAGGGCAACTCCATCGCCTCGAACGTGGAGGGCTCCTTCGGGGTGCCGACCTGGCTCACCGGCGTGGTGCTCGCGCTGATGACGCTGGCCGTGCTCGTGGGCGGCATCAAGGCCATCGGCCGGGTGACCGCGGCGCTCGTCCCGTTCATGATCCTCTTCTACGTGCTGGGTGCGCTGTTCATCCTGGTCGTCAACGCGGCGGCCGTCCCGCAGGCGATCCTGCTCATCCTCTCCGACGCCTTCACCGGCACCGCGGCGGTCGGCGGCTTCGCCGGCTCGGCCCTCGTGCTCGCCGTGCAGATGGGCGTGGCCCGCGGCATCTTCTCCAACGAGTCCGGCATGGGCTCGGCCGCGATCGCCGCGGCCGCCGCCCGGACCACGCACCCGGTGCGCCAGGGACTGGTCTCCATGACCCAGACGTTCATCGACACGATCATCGTGGTCACCTTCACGGGGCTCGTGCTCATCACCACGGGAGTGTGGGAGCAGGGCGCGGACCTCGCCGCCACCATGACCGGGGACGCCTTCAGCCGGGGGCTGCCGGGCGAGTGGGGCCACGTCGTCGTGACCGTGGGCCTCGTCCTGTTCGCGTACTCCACGATCCTCGGCTGGGCCTACTACGGCGAGCGCTGCATGGAGCGGCTCTTCGGGCGCGCCGCGGTGGCGCCCTACCGCGTGGTGTTCTCCCTGGTGGTCTTCGTCGGCTGCACCGTTCCGCTGGCGGTGGTGTGGAACTTCGCCGACGTCATGAACGGGCTCATGGCGATCCCGAACCTCGTGGGCCTGCTGCTCCTCTCGGGGCTGGTCGCCAGGGAGACGAAGCACTACCTGGACCACGATCCCCGCCTGCGGGCCGACCGCCGGCAGGTCGAGGCGTTCATGGCGGGCCACCCCGGGGCGATCGACTCGTACGAGCGCACCGGCTCCTGACGGCTGCCGACGCCGCCGGGCGCGGCCCCTGCGGGGGTGCTGCGCCCGGCG
>NZ_JBISWJ010000053.1:0-15320 GCF_044462225.1 Kocuria kalidii
GGCCCGGCCGCCTGACGGGGGCCGGGCCCGCCGTCTAGCCTGAGGGGCATGAGCGAACTCCCCGATCCCCGCCCGTTCTCCTGCGCGGACGCCACCGGCGCCGTCTACGACCAGGGCGCGCACGCGACCGACTGGATCCCCACGGGCCACGCCCCGGTGCTGTGGCTGTCCCCGAGCACGGCGCTCGAGACCGGCAGCCCCATCCGCGGCGGTGTCCCGATCTGCTTCCCGTGGTTCGCGGACGGTGCGGAGGGCGGGCGGAAGCCCAAGCACGGTTTCGCCCGGACCCTCCGGTGGCACGTCGAGTCCCGCGAGTCCTCGGACCACGAGGCGGTGGTCGTCTACCGGCTCTCCGACGCGGACGTCACCGACCCCGCGCACCGGGAGCAGTTCCCGTACCGGTTCGAGGCGTACTACGTGGTGCGCTTCGGGGCCGGGCTGTCCCTGGAGCTCAGCGTCACGAACACCGACGAGCGCCCGTTCGACTTCGAGGAGGCCCTGCACGCCTACCTGGTGGTCGGGGACGTGCGGAAGGCCCGGGTCGAGGGTCTGGACGGTGCGACCTACCGCGACAAGTTCCTGGACCGGGAGGACTGCGTGCAGGAGGGGGACCTCGGGTTCGACGGCGAGACCGACCGGGTCTACCGCTCGTCCGCCGAGGTGGCCGTCGTGGACCCGGCCCTCGGGCGCGTGCTCCGGATCCGCAAGGAGAACTCGGACACCACCGTGGTGTGGAACCCCGGGGCGGACCTGGCCGCCGCGATGCCCGACATCGGGCCGGACGGCTGGACGGACTTCGTGTGCGTGGAGGGCGCGAACACCCACTCCGACGCCGTGCACCTGGAGCCGGACGAGACCCACACCATGCGGTACCGGGTGACGGTGGAGACCACGGCGGAGGACCCCGGCCGGCCTCCCGCCTGACGGACCGGCCGGTCCTGCGGCCGGCGCGGCCGGGCCGGGACGCAGAACGGGTGCCGCTCGTCCGGGCGGACGAGCGGCACCCGCGGTGCTCTCCGGAGACGGTGCTCTCCGGTGGAGGTGCCTACTTGGAGACGACCAGGGCCGCTGCGATCGCGGCGAGGAAGGCGTCCTTCGAGAGGCCTGTGCCGGCCTCGGTCGGGCGCACGCCGTCCTCCTGGGTCATCTCGGGGTTGCGGAAGTACATCGAGAGCAGCCCGGCGGAGAACGCGCCGAGGGCCAGCCCGGCGAGGCGCTTGTTCACGAACGGCGTCAGCAGGGCCGCGCCGATGCCCATCTCCGAGTAGGCCACGAACTTGCCGAAGGCATCGGCGTCCCACTCCTTGAACTGGGGCACGCCGGTGGCGGCGAACTGCTGGAGACCTGCGGCGGCCTCCGTGGGGAGGTCCTTCTTGCCGTAGCCGGACTGCAGCAGGTAGGCGCCGGAGACGCCGCGCAGGATCGCGTTGGAGAGGCTCATGGTCGTTCCTTCGGGAAGAGTGATCAGGGTGATTGAGTCGTCGACGACCCTATCAGGGGAGGTCTCCGTGCTCATCGGGGGAGGCCCCGCCCCTCGTCCGGGCGGCCTCGCTCCCTGCCCGCGGGACCGGCCCGGAGCGAACACCCTCCCCCGGGGCGGACCGCGGTGCCTAGGCTGGCCATCCGCCCGCGGGACGCCGTCCGCGTCCCGCCACCCGACGGAAGGACAGACATGGACATCGAGACCATGAAGAAGGTTCTGCTCGTTCTCACCAGTCACGACACCCTGGGGGACACCGGCGGGCCCACCGGCTACTTCGTCGGCGAGGCGGCCCACCCGTGGAAGGTCTTCCGGGACGCCGGGTACTTCGTCGACTTCGCGTCCATCGCCGGCGGGCAGCCCCCGCAGGACGGCAAGGACGAGGAGGACGAGGTCCAGCGCCAGTACCTCGAGGACGAGACGGTCCGGGCCTCCCTGTACAACACCCCGCGGATCAGCGTGGTCGACCCGTCCCAGTACGACGCCGTGTACCTCGTGGGCGGGCACGGCACCATGTGGGACTTCGCCGGCAACCCCGACCTGCAGTCCCTGGTGGCCACCGTGCACGACGCCGGGGGAGTCGTCGGCGCCGTCTGCCACGGACCGGCCGGGCTCGTCGACGTGGAACTCTCCACCGGGCTGCGCATCGTCGAGGGACGGAAGGTGGCCGCGTTCACCAACGCGGAGGAGGACGAGGTCGGGAAGTCGGACGCCGTTCCCTTCCTGCTCGAGGACAAGCTGGTCGAACAGGGCGCGGACGTGCGGACGGCGCCGAACTGGAGCGAGAACGTGGTGGTGGACGACCGTCTCGTCACCGGCCAGAACCCGCAGTCCGCGGCCGGCGTGGCCAAGGAGATGACGAAGCTCCTGACCGAGGTGGTGCGCGGGCAGAAGGCCTCCCAGGAGGCGGACTCCGCCGCGCTGCGCCGGGCCCACGACGCCGAGAAGTCCGAGGACGACGACGGCTGAGGCCCGGCCGGGGCGGGAGGAGCGCGCGAGCGGCGACCCCGGGCGCGCTCCTCGCGGGTCCCGCCGTTTCCCGACAGACTGGGGGCGTCGGGCCGCCCGGTCCGGCCGGCGCACACACGGCAGGAGAACCACATGGCTGACTTCACGGACAAGGTAGCGCTCGTCACCGGGGCCGCCTCCGGCATCGGCGAGGCCTGTGCCAGGGACCTCGCGGCGCAGGGCGTCAAGGTCGTCGTGACGGACATCGACACGAGGCGGATCGACGACGTCGTCCAGGCGATCATGGCCGCCGGCGGCGACGCCGCGGGCTTCCGGCAGGACGTGGCGAAGCCCGAGGACTGCGAGGCCGCGGTCGAGTTCGCCCAGCAGACCTACGGCGGACTGCACCTCGCGGTGAACAACGCCGGGATCGGCGGCACCGTGGACGCCGTCGGCGAGTCGGACCTCGACGCGTGGGTGCGCACCGTGCAGATCGACCTGCACGCCGTCATGTTCGGCCTGCGCTACCAGCTGCCCGCGATCGAGCAGGCCGGCGGCGGTGCGGTCGTCAACATGGCGTCCGTCCACGGCACCGTGGCCACCGCCGGGGGCAACAGCGCCTACACCGCCGCGAAGCACGGCGTGGTCGGGCTCACCAAGCAGGCCGGGGTCGAGTACGGACAGCGCGGGGTGCGGGTCAACGCCGTCGGACCCGCCTACATCGACACCCCGCTGCTGAGGACCGTCCCCGCCGCCGTCCTCGACGGGCTCGCGGCCAAGCACCCGCTCGGCCGGCTGGGCCGCCCCGAGGAGGTCGCCGCCCTGACCACGTTCCTGCTCTCGGACCGGGCGTCCTTCATGACGGGCGGGTACTACCTCGTCGACGGCGGCTACACCGCCCTGTAGCCCGCCCCGCAGGACACCCCCTCCCGCGAGACGCACCGGGTCGGTGCGGGATGCCGGCACGTGCCGCGGCACCTCGCACCGACCCGGTGCGTCCGGTGCGTCGGGGCGCGCCGGGTGCGGGGGCGCGGCCGTGCTCTGCGCCACATCCGGCGCGGCCGGGTCCTGGGTGCTGTAGGGTGGACCGTATTGCACATGGCACTGCTCCCCGGTCCGGGTGAGCAGGCAGGCGTCGAGCACCCCGTTCTTCTTCCAGCGTGGCACCGTTCCAGACGGTCTCAGCCCGCTCGCAGGGGCTCCAGGAGTCATTCGGCGCAACCCGGCGCGTCACCCCCTTGCCGGGACATCCGATCGAAAGACGTATCCCAGTTTTGGCTACTTTCACCGACCTCGGCGTGCCCGAGGCCCTTTCCGCCGTCCTCGCCCAGCAGGGCATCGAGCAGGCGTTCCCCATCCAGGAGAAGACCCTCCCCGACTCGCTGGCCGGCCGTGACGTGCTCGGCCGCGGCAAGACCGGCTCCGGCAAGACCGTGGCGTTCGCCCTGCCGCTCGTGTCCCGGCTCGCCGGGCTGACCGGCAACGGCGCCCGCGCCGCCCGGCGGGCCAACCGGCCCACCGGCCTGGTCCTGGCCCCCACCCGGGAGCTGGCCACCCAGATCGACCGCGCGATCGCCCCGCTGGCCGAGGCCGCCGGGCAGACGACCACCGTCATCTTCGGCGGCGTCTCCCAGCGCAACCAGGAGAAGGCGCTCGCCAAGGGCGCCGACATCGTGATCGCCTGCCCCGGCCGGCTCGAGGACCTGCTCAAGCAGAACATCCTCACGCTCGACGACGTCCGCGTCACGGTCATCGACGAGGCCGACCACATGGCCGACATGGGCTTCCTGCCCGTGGTCACCCGCATCCTCAAGCGCACCCCGCAGGGCGGTCAGCGGCTGCTGTTCTCGGCGACGCTCGACGGCGGCGTGGACAAGCTCGTCAAGCAGTTCCTGTCCAACCCGGTCAAGCACTCCGTGGACGCCCCGCAGGCGTCCGTGTCCACCATGGACCACCACGTCCTGGTCGTGGACGCCGACGAGAAGCAGGAGCTCATCGAGGCCCTGGCCTCCGGCACGGGCCGACGCGTGATGTTCACGCGCACCAAGCACCGCGCCAAGAAGATGGCCCGCAAGCTCAGCCAGATGGGCATTCCGGCCGTGGACCTGCACGGCAACCTGTCGCAGAACGCCCGCGACCGCAACCTGGCCCAGTTCTCCGCCGGTGACGTGCGCGTGCTCGTGGCCACGGACGTCGCCGCCCGCGGTGTGCACGTGGACGAGGTCGAGCTGGTCGTGCACATCGACCCGCCCACCGAGCACAAGTCCTACCTGCACCGCTCCGGGCGCACCGCCCGCGCCGGCGCCTCCGGCTCCGTCGTGACGGTGGCCACCAAGGAGGAGCGCCGCGAGGTCACGCAGCTCATGAAGGCCGCCGGCGTCACCGCGAACTTCGACACCGTGACCGTCGGCTCCCCGGCCGTCACGGCCCTCGTCGGCGAGCTCGCCGACAAGGTCGCCTACGTGCCGCAGCCCGTCCAGGCCCAGGGCCGTCCGGCGAGCGGCCAGCGCTCCGGCGCCGGCCGTTCCGGCGGCCGTGCGGGCTCCGGCGGCAACCGCGGCCGCGGCGGGCAGAACCGCTCCGAGCAGCCGCGCGGCGCCTCCCGCGACCAGCGCGGCGAGACCGGCAACCGCGGCGGCTCCCGCCCCGGCAACGGCTCGGCCTCCCGCTCCGCGGCACCGGCGCGCTCCGCGGCGCCCACCCGCTCGGCGACGCCCACGTACTCGACCGAGTCCGCACCGGACCGCTCCACGCAGGCGGCGGCCCGTCGCCGCACCCGGAGCCCGCGCCGCGCGTCGTCCCCCCAGGGCACCGCGACCCGCTGAGTCCCGGCACCTCCCACGAGGGCCCGTTCCCCGTCCTGTTCCGCATCGCGGACCGGGACGGGGAACGGGCCCTCGTCGTCCGTCAGGCGGACGGAAGGAGCCCGCGCAGGAACTCCAGCGTGACGTCCGTGTGGGCGTCCACGAGCACGAAGCCGGGCGCGGGCTCCACCGGCAGCTCGCCGGGCACCACGACCACCGGCATCCCGGCCGCCGCGGCGCTCGCCGCCCCCGTCTGCGAGTCCTCGACCGCCACGCACCGCGCCGGGTCCACCCCCAGCCGCCGCGCCGCGAGCAGGTAGGGCTCCGGGTGCGGCTTGGCGTGCTCCACGTCCTCCTGGGAGACGACCACGCGCAGCACCGCGGGCGCCCCGGACGCGGTGCCCTCCGCGACCACGGTGAGGGCGTTCGTCACGACCGCCCCGGGGATGCCCGCCTGCTGCAGTTCGTCCAGCAGCGCACGCATGCCGGGCAGGAACGGCACCTCGCCCGTCAGCGAGGCCGCGACCTCCCGCCCGAGCTCGGCGGTGATGTCCTCCACGGTCCCCTCGGCGCCGCGCTCGACCATCAGCCGCGCCGACGTGGGCACCGTCCTCCCCAGCGTGGCGTGGTCGTCCTCGGTGCTCCAGCCCACGCCGTACCGGCCCGCCACCGCGCGCTTGGCCACGGCCCACTGCGGCTCGGAGTTCACCAGGGTGCCGTCGTGGTCGAACAGGACGGCGGCGGGGAAGCGGTGGGAGTTCACGGGCGGGTCTCCTGCACGGGGTGGAAGGGCGACGACGGGGACTGCGGGTCCAGCGAGCGCAGCAGCTCGAGGGTCAGCTCCCGGTGGGATCCCAGGTGCAGCAGCCCGGGGCCGCGCTCGACCTCCATCTCACCGGGGACGACCACCGTGGGGATGCCGGCGGCGACCCCCGCCGCGGCCCCGGCGGGGGAGTCCTCGACCACGACGCACCGTGCGGGGTCCACCCCGAGGCGGCGCGCCGCCTCCAGGTAGGCGTCCGGGTCCGGCTTGGGGCGGACCCCCTGCGCGTACTCGTCCGTGCCGATGACCACCCGGAACAGGCCCTCCGGTGCTGTGGTCGCGGTGTGCCGGCCCATCGCCGAGCTCGCGTTGGTGACGATCGCCGCGGGGATCCCCGCGGCGGCCAGGTCCTCGAGGAGCTCCGCGATGCCGTCGATGAACGTCAGCTCCGTGCCCTCGAGGACCCGGACGCTGTGCTCGAAGACCGCCCGGACCAGCTGGTCGTCGTCGAGCGGCACCCCGACGGCCTGCAGGCGGGCAATGGTGGCCGCGACCGGCAGGCCCAGGGTCGCGAGCGAGTCCTCGGGGGTCCAGAGCAGACCGTGCTCGGCGGCCACGTCCTGCTTGGCCCGGTCCCAGAGCGGCTCGGTGTCGACGAGGGTCCCGTCGTGGTCGAAGAGGACGGCGTGCGGAAATCCGGGGGAGGGCATGCGCTCCAGCCTACCGGGGCTCCCCGGGCCCGCCGGATCCGGCCCCGGGGTCCCGCTGCACCAGGACGAGGACGAGGACGAGGACGGGGACGAGGACGGACTCCGGACCGGCGGGAGCCGTGGGCGGCGTCCCGCCCCGGCGCATCGCCGCGTCCCCGGGTACATTGACCGCATGACCACCGAGCGCCCCGGCACCCCCGACAGCACCCCGGTTCCGCCCGAGACCAAGGACTGGACCGTGGTGCTCGACCGGGGCTGCGCCGACTGCGGGTTCGACCCGCGCTACGACGTGACGACGACGGGGGAGCGGGCGCGGGCGACGGTCGACCGCTGGGTGGCCGTGCTCGACGGGCCCGGCGCGACGGACCGGCCCCGCCCGGGGACGTGGTCCCCGCTCGAGTACGCGTGCCACGTGCGGGACGTCGGCCGCATCTTCCGCGAGCGCCTGCGGCTCATGCTCGACGAGGAGGACCCGGTCTTCGCGGACTGGGACCAGGACGCCGCCGCCGTCGGGGAGCGGTACGACCTGCAGGACCCCTACGAGGTCTCCGGGGAGGTGGCGCAGGAGCTCCGCGCCACCGCGGACGCCTTCGACACCGTGACCGAGGACCAGTGGGCCCGGACCGGCCGGCGCGGGGACGGCAAGGACTTCACCGTGGCGAGCTTCGCCGTGTACTTCCTGCACGAGGTCGAGCACCACCTGCGCTTCGACGTCCGCGGCTGAGCCGGCCGCTGCCGGCCCGTCCGCGGCCCGGCGCGTTCAGCCGAGGTGCACGGTCCCGTCGTCGTCGACCCGCCACCCCGGGTTGTGCGCGATCTCCCACACGACGCCGTTGGGGTCGGCCACGTGCGCGTGGTAGATCCCGCCGAAGGCGCCCGGCCGCGGCGCCGTGCGGACGGTGCCGCCGGCGGCCGTCATCGCCCCGACGGCCGCGCGCACCGCCTCCTCGCTGTCCACGTTGTGCGCGAGGGTCACGCCCCGGGCCGGGGACGCGTCCGGGACGCCGAGGTCCGCCGCGAACTTCCCGGCGTCGAAGAGGCCCAGCACCGTCCCGGGGCCCGTCTGGAAGAAGAGGATCTCGCCGGGGACGTCGAGCAGAGGGTCCCAGCCGAGACCCCGCACGTAGAACTCCCGGGCGGCGTCGAGGTCCGGGGTGGAGAGGGTGAGAAAGTGCACGCGAGGGTCCACGACGGCCTCCTGGGGCTCTAGCGGCGGGAACGGCCCCGCCCCACGGGCCCAGCGTAGACGTCTGCCGGGCCGACGGCGGGCCCGCGAACACGCCCGGTCCCGGAGATGCCGGTCCCTCCGGCGCGCCGACGGACTACCCTCGGAAGCAGCAGGGACGGTTCCGGGTCCGCCCGCGCAGGGCACCGGCAGGGCGGAAAGGGCACATGGCACGGCACCAGGACACGGCAGAGCCGGCGGAGTCGCCGTACTACCACCGCGTGCTCACGGTGCCCAACGTGGTCTCGGTCGTGCGCTTCGCGCTCATCGTGCCGGCCGTGCTGGCCGTCCTCGACATCGACGAGCGGCCGGTGCGTGCCCTGGTCCTCGTCGCCCTCTTCTCGCTCACGGACTGGGTCGACGGCACCCTCGCCCGTGCGCTCGGGCAGCGCAGCCGGGTCGGCGAGGTCATGGACCCCCTTGCCGACCGTCTGGGGACGGTGGCGATCGCCGTGGCCGCGAGCGTCGTCGGGCTGTTCCCGTGGTGGGTGCTGATCGTCGTGGCGGTCGTCGACCTGGTCGTGGGGATCGCCACGCTCGTCCGGGGGTCCCTCGGCACGCTGCGGGTCACGACGGTCGGCAAGGCGAAGACCGCGCTCCTCATGGTCGGGACCGTGCTCGTCCTGGCGGGTCCGGCCTGGTCCAGCCCCGAGGTGACGGACGTCGGGCGGGTCATGGTCCAGGTGGCCGCCGTCCTGCACGTGCTCGCGGGCGCGCAGTACTTCCGTCAGGCCCTGCGGGGCTAGGCCTCGGGGGGAGGCACCGCGAGATAGGCGTGGCGTGCGGCGCCGATGATCCCCGCCTCGTTGCGCAGCTCGGCGGGAACGACCCGTGTGTCCAGCCGGAGACGGGGCAGGAACTCCTCGTGCCGGACCGAGATGCCGCCGCCGACCACGATCAGGTCGGGGGAGAAGAGGAACTCCAGGTGGGCGAAGTACTGCTGGAGACGGTCGGCGTAGTCCGGCCAGTCGAGTCCCTCGCGCTCCCTGGCCAGCGCCGAGGCCCGCACCTCGGCGTCGACGCCCCCGAGCTCCAGGTGGCCCAGCTCCAGGTTGGGCACGAGCTTCCCGTCAACGAACAGCGCCGAGCCGATGCCGGTGCCCAGCGTGATGATCAGGACGGTTCCGGCGTTCCCGCGCCCGGCCCCGTAGCGGACCTCGGCCAGGCCCGCGGCGTCGGCGTCGTTGAGGACCTGGACGGTGCGCCCCAGCCGCTCCGCCAGGAACCGGCGGGCGTCCAGCCCGATCCACGCGTCGTCGATGTTCGCGGCGGAGTGCGCCACGCCGCGGCGGATGATCGCGGGGAGGGTCACGCCGACGCTGGACTCGGGGTGCGGGGCCCCGGGCCCCTCGGACAGTTCCTCCACGAGCAGCGCGAGCTGCTCGGCGACCGCCTCCGGCGTGGCGGGGACGGGCGTGGGGCGCCGGAGCACCGGGGTGGTCAGCTCCCCGTCGGCCATGTCCACAGCGGCGTACTTGATCAGGGTGCCGCCGACGTCCACGCCGATGTGGTGGCGGTGCAGGGTCGACCACCCGGTCGCTTCGGGGCGGGGGGCTGGACGGAGCGAGGGGTTGGCCATCCGACATCCTAGGGTCGCGGTGGGAGCACGGAGCGACGACGGGCGGTGCGGCCGGCTCGTGGCGACCGGCCGGGTGCGGGCCGTCGCCGGCCCCGGCACCCCGGCCCATTGTGCCACCGTCGGCGCGGAGCCGCCGGGTGGCTGCCGGTGGTCCCGGCCCCCGGGGACCCGCTCAGGCGCGCGGCCCGGTGCCCGGCCTGCTGCCGTGGTCCCGGGGCCCGGCGTCGTCCGGGGAGCCCAGGATCTCCCACGAGAACGGGACCCGGGCGACGGGGGCGTCGTGGACCAGGTCGTTGACCGCGCTCGCCAGCAGGTCGCGGTGGAGGGCCGGCAGGGCCAGGCAGCCGTGCAGGTACGCGTCCACCTCCAGCATCCCGGCCTCGCCGCCGAGCTGGAAGTACTGCCACCACAGACGGGTGAGCTCGAGACCGGTGCTGTCGACGGCGTGCCGGGCGAGGCGCGCCTGCACGGCTCCGATCCTGTCGTCGTCCATGGGTCCCTCACTGTGGTGCTGCCGGATCGGGGACGGTTCCGGACCGGGCGCGACGCTGCGCAGCGGTCCGGATCCGTCCGGGGCGATGCGGTGACACCGCCGCCTCGATCATGGTGGCCGACAGGCCTGCGGAGCACCATTCGGCATCCGTGCGCGTGCGTTTTCCGGACCGTCGGTGCACTCCGCGGACCCGCACTCCCCGGCCGCGCGGCCCCCGGGATCCGGCCCGCACCGGGGAGCGCCTCCAGACCGGCAGCGGCTTCTCCACGACGACGACGACGACGGCGCGACTAGGGTGCGGTGACGACGGCGCGACCACGGAGCGGCGACAGCGGCAGCGACGTCGGCGCGGAGACGGCGGCAGCGACGACGGCGCACGGTGCAGCCGGCGCACAGGAGAGGAGCGGGGCGGCCCCCCAGCCGGCCCCGCTCCCTGCTGCTCCCGGTCGCGGACCGAGTCGTTGCGGCGTTCCGGGTCTCCGGGTGCGGCGCGCTGTCGGTCGGTGTCGCGGGAGCCGGGGGATGGTCCTCGACGGACCACAGAATCCCCTGGTGAGAAGCAAGAATGGTCGATCCCGCGGCGATCGGCAAGACCCCCGTTGTGATCCAGTTCACATGCAGACACAAAAGGTTGTGCGTGCGAACGCACCTCGCTGCGGGTGCCGGTGGGTCAGTGGTCGGCGCCGTTGAGCATCCCGCCCAGACGCACCCGCATCCGGCGGCTGGCCTGGTTCAGCCCGACGATCTCCACGTCCTTGCCGTAGTGGGCGTACTTGTCCGTGACCGAGTCCAGGGCGGCCACGGTCGAGGCGTCCCACAGGTGGGACGCGGACAGGTCGATGACGATCCGCTGCGGGTCCGCGGCGTACTCGAACATCGTGTAGAGGTCGTTGGAGGACGCGAAGAACAGCTCCCCCTGCACGGTGTAGGTCGCGACCGGCACGCCGTGCTGCTCGTCGAGGGTGCGGTCCACCGTCACGAAGTGGGCGACCCGGCGGGCGAAGGCGACCATCGCCACGAGCACCCCGACGACCACGCCCAGGGCCAGGTTGTGCGTCCAGACGGTCACGGCCACGGTGGAGAGCATCACCAGCGTCTCCGGGACCGGCATCCGCGACAGGGTCGAGGGCCGGATCGAGTGCCAGTCGAAGGTGGCCCAGGCCACGAAGATCATGATCGCCACCAGCGCGGCCATCGGGATGATCGCCACGACCTCGCCGAGCGTGACGACGAGGATCAGCAGGAAGACCCCCGCCAGGAAGGTGGAGATGCGGGTGCGGGCGCCGGAGGCCTTGACGTTGATCATGGTTTGGCCGATCATCGCGCACCCGCCCATCCCGCCGAAGAATCCGGTCACGATGTTGGCTGCCCCCTGGGCCCAGGACTCCCGGGTCTTGTTCGAGTGCGTGTCGGTGATGTCGTCGACGAGCTTGGCGGTCATCAGGGACTCGAGCAGACCGACCAGTGCCATGGTGAGGGCGAACGGTGCGATGATCCGGAGCGTCTCCAGATCCAGGGGGACGTCCGGGAAGAACAGTGTGGGCAGGGACTCGGGCAGCTCGCCCTTGTCGCCGACGTCGGGCACGTTCATGCCCATGGGCACGGCGACCGCGGTGATGACCACGATGGCCACCAGCGGGGCGGGGACCACGCTCGTGAGCCGCGGGAACAGGAACACGATGGCCAGACCGAGGGCCGTGAGCGGATAGACGGCCCAGGGGACGCCGACGAGCTCGGGGATCTGTGAGGTGAAGATCAGGATGGCCAGGGCGTTGACGAAGCCCACCATGACGGAGCGGGGGATGAAGCGCATCAGCTTCGCCGCGCCGATGAGGGCCAGGACCACCTGGAAGACCCCGGCCAGGACCACCGCGGCGATGAAGTAGTCGATGCCGTGGCTGGCGACCAGCGGGGCGATCACCAGGGCCACCGCACCGGTGGCGGCCGAGACCATCGCCGGTCGACCGCCCAGCACCGAGGTGGTCACGGCCATGGTGAAGGACGCGAACAGACCCAGGCGGGGATCCACCCCGGCGATGATCGAGAAGGCGATGGCCTCGGGGATCAGCGCCAGGGCCACCACGAGCCCGGCCAGCACTTCGGTCCTGAGCCGGCGGGGGGACCTCAGGGTCAGGCGCACCGACTGGCGCTGCTCGGGCGTCGGGCCGGCGGTGGGACCGGCTGTCGTGGTGGCCAAGGAGGCTCCGTTCGCAGAGGAGGAGGGCAGGGGAGAAAGGAGGACACAGGTTCCCCGCGAGGTGGCGTGCGGGGATGGCGCCACGGCGCGCTGATGGGGCGGCTCGCGGTCGCGGTGGTGAACCGGGGAAAGCCGTCCCCGACTCTACCTTGGCGTCAGGGTAAGGTGCTCGATCGGGGCCCGGATGAGACGCAGGTCATGTCCGGTCGAGGGCGTCGAGGAGGCGGTGTTCGACGTCGGGGGCGAGGGTCTCGCCGTAGCTGGAGGTCACGTGGTCGAGGTCGCGGTAGACCATGATGTTGCCCACGACGCCGGGGCAGGTGTTCTCGGTGCACAGCCGGTCGGTGAGGTCGATGGTGTGCAGGTCCGGGTGGCGGGCGGCGAGGGCGTCCAGGGGGTTGTGCGGGAGCAGGGCCTCGGAGCGGGGGGTGTTGCAGCGGTCGTGGTCGGGGCCGTAGGTCTCCACGCACTCGAACATGTCGTGGTCGAAGCGGGGGTTGTCGCGGAAGGCGATGACCGGGATGCCGGCGTCGAGGAAGGGGGTGACGCCGTCCTCGTAGCCGGCGACGAGCTGCTCGTGCGGGGGTCCGGGCAGGGACAGGGTGCCGATGGTGAGGACCGCGTCCGGGTCGGCGTCCAGGGCGGCGTCGCGGGCGGCGGCGTTGAACTCCTCGCACTCGGTGGTCCCACCGGTGTCGTCGGTGCCGTTGGCGTCGGTGCCGGTGTCGTTGGTGCCGGTGTCGGTGCCGGTGCCGTCGGTGTCGGCGGTGTCGGTGTCGGCGGTGGGGGTGGCGGTGTAGCGGCAGGCCATGCGCAGGTAGGAGACCACCCGCCAGCCCTGGGCGTCGGCGGCGCGGTGGATGGGGGTGAGCAGCTGCTGGGCGTGGGAGTCCCCGATCACCACCAGGGTCCGTGCCGGGTGGCTGCCTGCTGCGGTGGTGCCGGGGTCGGGTTCGATGATGCGGCACTGGCCCAGGTCCCGGATCCGCTCCGGGGTGTCCTCGGGAGGGCAGGGCTCGCCGGTGTCGCCCCATTCCTGGTCTCGTTCGGCGTCGGTGGGGATGATCGGCACGTCCGGGACCTCCTCCGCGTCCCCGCGCAGCACCGCGGCCCCGGGGTAGTTCTCGGCGGTGCGCTCGATCCCGGCGGTGGGGTCGCGCAGCAGCGTGTACTGGTGGGCGCCGGTGAGCGGGAGGGCCACGAGCAGTCCGGTGGCGATCAGGCGCACCCCGTGGCCGGCGCGGATCCCGGGCAGGGCCCGCCAGCCGGTGAGCAGCAGCGCGGTGGCCCGGGTGAGCAGGATCGAGGCGGCCAGGATGGCGAGTCCGACCGGCACGGGCACGGTGTCGCGGGCGGTGAGCAGCAGGTAGGTGATCAGCAGCGGCCAGTGCCACAGGTAGATGCCGTAGGCCCGGTCCCCGAACCACTGCAGCGGGCGGGTGGTGAGGACCCGGCCGGCCCCGGTCGGTGCTGCCGGGGCCAGCGCCCCGCCGACCAGGACGGCCGCGGCCCCCAGGGTGGGGGCCAGGGCGATGGCGCCGGGGAAGCGGGTGTCGGGTCCGATGAGGAAGGGGGTGGCGAGGATCGCCGTCAGGCCGGCCCAGCCCAGCACCACCCCGGCCGGGACGGCCACCCCGGCGGCCCACCCGGCCGCACGGGCGGCACCGGAGGACCGGGTGACCGCCGCACGGGCACCGGCAGCGCCGGCATTCGCAGGGTCGGCATTGTTAGGGCGGGCACCGGGGGGAGCGGTGTCGGTGGGGCGGGCGCCGGGGGTGAGGGCCAGGGCGGTGAGCGAGCCCAGGGCGAACTCCCACAACCGGGTCAGGGTGCTGAAGTAGGCGGCCTCGGGTCCGGCCGCGGTGGCGGTCACCGACCAGCCCAGGGACACCGCGAACACGACGGTGAACATTGCCCACGCCAGCCGGTGGAACCGGATGCCGGTGGCCCGGGCCGCGGCGGCGGCCCCGGCCAGCAGCAGGGGCCAGAGCAGGAACACCTGGCCCTGCACGGACAGCGACCACATGTGCTGCAGCGGGGTGGTGGCCGCGGAGTTGCCGGCGTAGTAGTCCACCGCCTGGGCGCCCAGCACCCAGTTCACCACGTAGAACAGCGATCCCCAGGCCTGGGTGAGCAGCTCCCCCCACCGGCTGGGCGGGAACAGGGCCAGCACGGCCGCGAGCACGGCCAGCAGCAGCACCGCCACGGGGCCGATGAGCCGGGCGAAGGTCCGGGCCCAGTAGGCCGGCAGCCCCAGCGGGGTGCCGGCCTGGATCCGGCGGGCGAAGGACCCGGTGAGCAGGAACGCGGAGAGCACGAAGAACACGTCCACCCCGCCGGAGACCTTCTGCGTCCACACGTGGAAGGCCACCACCAGCAGCACCGCCACCCCACGCAGACCCTGCAGATCCGCACGGTGCTGCGTCCGCGGGGCGCGCACCGCCGGGGGTCCGGCAGCGGCCGGGGACGCAGTGGTGGTCGAGGTCGGGAAGGTCATGAGCGGCGGTGCCTGTCGAGGTCGGTGGCGGGGGCCTGTCGGGACCCAGGGCCGGTGCGTCGATGACACGGTGTGCACGCCCGTCCGTCATCGCAGCTGGCCGGCCACGGCGGGGTGTCCCCCGAGGTGAGGACCCAGGCAGTCGATCACAGCTGCCTGGAGATCTCCTGCGTGCACGGACGGCCGGTGGCTGTTGTGCCGGTGGTGTCCGGGTCCGGGCCCGGTGCGGGATGGGGTGGTGCGGGGTCAGGGGTGGAGGTGGTGTTCGAGGAGGGTGATGAACTCGTCGGCCTGGGTGAGCTTGCGGGCGAGCTTGTCGCGTTCCGGGCGGGCCCGGTCCAGGTACCCGGCCAGCCGCTCCTGGACGGTGCCGGCCCCGGGGGCGCCGGCCTGAGGAGTCCCGGCTTGGGTGGTGCCGGTCTGGGTGGTGCCCGTCTCGGCGGGAGTGTCCGTGGTGCCGGTGCCGGCCCCGGTGGTGCCGGTGCCGGCCCCGGTGGTGGTGAGGAGGTCGAGGAGTTCGGCCATCTCTTCCAGGGTGAATCCGAGGGGTTTCATCGCTTTGATGTGCCCGAGGCGGTGCACGTCGGTCTCGGTGTAGACCCGGAACCCGCCTCCGGTGCGCGA
>NZ_JBISWJ010000054.1:0-8286 GCF_044462225.1 Kocuria kalidii
ACCCCCGCCACCGCCAATGTCACCGAGGGAGGCCGGGCATGAGCTCGCAGCATCCGGAACCGGGTCCCGGGCAGGCGCTCCGGGCGGCCGGCAGCACGGCGACGGAGGCCCTTCCCCCGCGGACCGGCGCAGAGCGGTCCACCGCCGCGGCCGGTGAGGTCGTGGGCGTCACGAGCCGGCGCACCCCGGTGCTCCTCGCCGTCCTGACCCTCGTGGGCCTGGTGCTGTTCGGGCTCAACGCCCCGGACCGGACGGTGGGCTTCCGCGTCTCCGAGGCCGGCGACCTCTTCCGCGTGCCCGATCTCGAGGTCGGCGGGGTCGTGTGGGGCTGGCTCACCGTCGTGGTGCTCGCCGCGCTGACGGCCCTCGCCGTGCTGCGCGCCCGGGCCGGGAGGCAGCTGCCCCGGTGGGCGGCGCTCGTGTTCGGCCTCTTCTTCGTCAGCGGCTTCCTGGTGTGGGTCGTGGGCAGCTCCCGCACCCCGGACGTGTCCCTGTCCGGGCTGCTGGCCGGGTCCGTGGCCCTGGCCATCCCGCTGATCTTCGGCTCCCTGGGCGGTCTGCTGTGCGAGCGCTCGGGCGTGATCAACATCGCGATCGAGGGCCAGCTGCTGTTCGGCGCGTTCTCCGCCGCGGTGGCCGGCTCGCTCTCCGGCAGCGCCTGGGCGGGCCTGCTCGCCGCCGTGCTGGGGGCGGGGCTCGTCTCGCTCGTGCTGGCGGTCTTCTCGATCACCTACCGGGTCAACCAGGTCATCGTGGGCGTGGTGCTCAACGTGCTCGTGTCCGGGCTGACCGGATTCCTGTTCGCCACGGTCCTGGAGTCGAACGCGAGCGTGTTCAACTCCCCGCCGCGGCTTCCGCGCTTCGCCGTGCCGGTGCTCTCGGAGATCCCCCTCGTCGGGCCGATCGTCTTCGACCAGTCCGTGATCGGCTACCTGATGTACGTCGTGGTGGCACTCGTGTGGTTCGCTCTCTACCGGACGCGCTGGGGCCTGCGCACCCGCGCCGTGGGGGAGCACCCCAAGGCCGCCGACACCCTCGGTGTGCGGGTCAACGCCCTGCGCTTCCGCAACGTGCTGCTGGGCGGGATGATCGCCGGTCTCGGCGGCGCCTTCTACACGCTGGTCTCGGTCTCCGCGTTCACCCGCGACATGACCTCCGGCGCGGGCTACATCGCGCTGGCCGCGCTGATCTTCGGCCGGTGGAACCCGATCGGGGCGCTGCTCGCGTCCCTGCTGTTCGGCTTCGCCTCCAACCTGCAGTCGATCCTGTCCTTCCTGGGCACGCCCGTGCCCAGCCAGTTCCTGGCGATGCTGCCGTACGTGATCACCATCCTGGCCGTGGCCGGGCTCGTGGGGGTCTCCCGCGGACCCGCGGCCATCGGCACGCCCTACACGAAGGAGTGACCGTCCCGTGAACGAATCCCCGAGCACCGGCCCCGACGAGGCCGGGATCGACTGGGACCGGCTGCGCGAGGCCGCCGTGGCCGCCCGTGCGCACGCCTACGTCCCGTACTCGCACTTCCCCGTCGGCGCGGCCGCCCTCACCGAGGACGGCCGGATGGTCTCGGGGTGCAACGTGGAGAACGCCTCCTACGGCGTGACCCTGTGCGCCGAGTGCAGCCTCGTCTCCGCGCTGCACATGTCCGGCGGCGGGCGGCTCGCCGCGTTCGTGTGCGTCGACGCCCACGGCGACGTCCTCATGCCCTGCGGACGGTGCCGGCAGCTGCTCCACGAGCACCGTGCTCCCGGCCTGCGGCTGCTCACCGTCTCCGGCGTGCGCACCATGGCCGAGGTGCTGCCGGACGCCTTCGGGCCCGAGAACCTCTGAACCCCGGAAGGAACCCCATGACCGAGCAGTTCGACGCCGTCGACGTCATCCGGACCAAGCGCGACGGCGGCGCGCTGTCGCCCGAGCAGATCGCGTGGGTCCTGGACGCCTACACCCGCGGGGTGGTGGCCGAGGAGCAGATGAGCGCCCTGGCCATGGCGATCTTCCTGCGGGGCATGGACCGGGACGAGATCGCGTCCTGGACCCGGGCGATGATCGACTCCGGCGAGCGGATGGACTTCTCCGGTCTCGTGCGCTCCGGGGCGCGCTCCGCCACCGCCGACAAGCACTCGACCGGCGGCGTGGGGGACAAGATCACCCTGCCGCTGGCCCCGCTCGTCGCGGTCTACGGCGTGGCCGTCCCGCAGCTGTCCGGGCGCGGTCTCGGCCACACCGGCGGCACCCTGGACAAGCTCGAGTCCGTCCCGGGGTGGCGGGCGGGTCTGTCCAACGACGAGATGATGACCCAGCTGCGGGACGTGGGCGCCGTGATCTGCGCGGCGGGCTCGGGCCTGGCACCCGCGGACAAGCTGCTCTACGCTCTCCGGGACGTCACGGGGACGGTCGAGTCGATCCCGCTCATCGCGTCCTCCATCATGTCCAAGAAGATCGCGGAGGGCACCCAGTCGCTCGTGCTGGACGTCAAGGTCGGTTCCGGGGCGTTCATGAAGGACCTGGCCTCCGCCCGTGAGCTCGCCCGCACCATGGTCGACCTCGGCACGGACGCCGGCGTCACGACCACCGCGCTGCTCACCGACATGTCCACCCCGCTCGGCCTCGCGGTCGGCAACGCCGTGGAGGTCCAGGAGTCGGTCGACGTGCTCGCCGGGGGCGGTCCGGACGACGTCGTGGAGCTCACCGTGGCGCTCGCCGCCGAGATGCTCGCGGCGTCGGGGATCCACGACGCCGACCCGGCGGAGGCGCTGCGGGACGGCCGGGCCATGGACGTGTGGCGGGCCATGATCTCCGCCCAGGGCGGCGACCCCGACGCCCCGCTGCCGCAGGCCCGGGAGTCCGAGACCGTCGCGGCGGAGACCGACGGCGTGCTCACCCGGTTCGACGCCTACCAGGTCGGGGTGGCCTCCTGGCGCCTCGGCGCGGGCCGCGCCCGGCGCGAGGACCCGGTGCAGGCCGGTGCCGGCGTGGTCCTCCACGCCAAGCCCGGGGACACCGTCCGGGCGGGCCGGCCGCTGTACACCCTGCGGACGGACACCCCGGAGCGGTTCGCACGGGCCCGCGAG
The DNA here is from genome assembly GCF_044462225.1 of Kocuria kalidii. NCBI lineage: Bacteria > Bacillati > Actinomycetota > Actinomycetes > Micrococcales > Micrococcaceae > Kocuria > Kocuria kalidii. The sequence continues at coordinate 3,069 of NZ_JBISWJ010000054.1, forward strand.
GCCCTGGAGGGCGCCGCCGTCATCGGCCCGGCCCCGCGGGCCGCCCGGGAGGACCGCGCCGTCGTGCTCGAGACCGTGCGCTGAGCGCCGGCCGGCCGGTCCGGGGGCCCGCCTATACTGCGGAGAGAACCAGCGCGAAACGAGAACCGAGGGCGTGCGCACACGCTCGGAAGGGTGGGTCCAGTTGGGTCTGCGAGGGATTTTCCGGAAGAACACCGAGGACCGGACGCCGCACGGCGACGCCGGCCGTTCCGAGCAGCCGGCCGATCCGCCGGCCGGCACGGACGGAGGCCGGGCCGAGGACCGGGACACCGGGCACCGGGGTGCGGACGGGCGCGGCCCGGAGGGGCGGGGTCCCGAGGGGCACGGCCCGGAACAGCACGGCTCCGAACAGCACGGCCCGGAGCAGCACGGTTCCGAGGAGCCCCGGCCGCTGCCCGAGCACGGGCCGCTGGCCTTCCTCGTGGGGCGGCTGACGTCCCGCGGGGCCGACCGCGCGGTGCTCACGCTGGTCCAGCGCGGCAACACCATGTCCCACCAGACCGAGCAGTCCGTGGGGGACGCCGACCCGTCCGTGGAGTCCGGCACCGTGGACCAGGACTCGCCGCTCTTCGACCCCGTGGCCGACCTGTACAGCCAGGCCATGACCTCGCCGCACGGCGCGTGGCAGCAGGCCCGCATCGAGGTGGGGCCGGAGCAGGACGGGGTCCGTCCCGTGGTGACGACCTACGGGTTCGCCGACGGCACGGAGGACGTGCAGACCTGGCGGTCGGGACGGCCCACTCCGCGCGCCGACGGACCGGACGGGCTCCGGCACGACGACGCCACGGAGCGCCCCCGGCACGACGAGGAGCGGTCGGCTCCGGAGCGGCCCGCCCCGGAGGCCGACGCCGACGGGCGGCCCGCCGGCGAGCCCTCCGCCGGCGGACGGCATCCCGGGACGACCGGCGCGGCGGCTCCGGCCGCGGAGCCCGCCGACGTGAGCGGCGATGCGGCCGCGGTCGCTCCGGTCGACGACGCGTCCGCGTCCGCACCGGCCGAGGCCGCCCCCGCCGCCGGGCCGGACGACGAACCCGCTCCCGGATCTGCGGCCGGGGAGACCCCGGCCGGCCGGGACGCCGGCGAGCACGACGTCCCCGACCACGTCGACCACGAGGAGTGGCACGAGGACGTCGAACCGGCCGCGCCCACCGGGGCCGCGGCCGCGACGGCCGCGGCGGTCGCCGCCGGCACCGCTGCGGGGGACGAGCACGACTCCTCCGCCCCCGAGACCGCGGTCTCCACCGACGTCGCCCCGTCCTACCGGGCGCCGGCCGGGAGCGCGGACCGGCCCTCCCACGACAAGCTGGCCGAGGGCAACCTCGTGCTCAAGGAGGTCGACGTCCTGCGCCGGCTCGCGGACGCCCAGCGGCGGCTGTTCGGGGAGGACGGCACGGCGATGGACGTCTCCACCGTGCTCGTGCGGGTGCGGGCCCTGGGCACCTACTACGACGCCCTCACGCACGTGCGCAAGAACGGCTTCTGGGACCAGCGCCGCACCTTCGACCTGATCCCCGAGGAGCTGCTGCACGTCCAGGAGCTCAAGGACGCGTCCTACGTGGAGGGCAACGGGGCCCCGCTGGCGATGATGTTCCGCTTCCGCCCGGGCATCCCCCCGGAGGTGTCCTTCGACTACGCGGACGAGGAGTCCTTCGTGCGCTACGAGGACCGGCTGCCCGCGCAGAACTACCTCGAGGAGCTGCGCATGTACCCCCGCACCGGGGCGCACATCCCGCAGCACATGAACGAGGCCCTGCAGGACTGGAACTACTGAGACCGACCGGGACGGGGACCGCCGAGAACGTGATGCTGACCTCCGCCGACCCGCACCCCGGCCGCGTGCCGGACCGGGTCCTCCGCGAGCTGCCCAAGGTGTGCCTGCACGACCACCTCGACGGTGCCCTGCGCCCGGCCACGCTGGTGGACCTCGCGGCCACGGCCGGGCACCGGCTGCCGGCCGAGGAGCCCGAGGCCGTCGGCCGCTGGGTGCGGGAGAGCGCCGACTCCGGGTCGCTGCTGCGCTACCTGTCGACCTTCGAGCACACGGTGGCGGTGATGCAGTCCCCCGAGGCGCTCGTGCGCTGCGCCCGGGAGTACGTCGAGGACCTCGTGGCCGACGGCGTGGTCCACGCCGAGGTCCGCTGGGCCCCCGAGCAGCACACCGCCGGCGGCATGTCGATGGCCGAGGCCGTGGAGGCCGTCCGGCTCGGGCTCTCGGAGGGCGTGCTCGCCGCGGAGGACGCCGGCCACATCGTGTCCGTCACCCAGATCCTGTGCGCCATGCGCCAGGCCGGCCGCTCCCTCGAGGTCGCCCGCCTCGTGGTGGACAACCGGGACCGCGGCGTGGTGGCCTTCGACCTCGCCGGGCCCGAGGACGGCTTCCCGCCGGTCCGTCACCGGGCGGCCCTGGAGCTCCTCGCGGACGAGCTCGTGCCCGTCACCCTGCACGCCGGGGAGGCGGCCGGCATCGGGTCGATCCGGGACGCGCTGGCCACTGGGCGGGCCCTGCGCCTGGGCCACGGGGTGCGCATCGCGGAGGACATCGACATCGACCACGTGGAGGGCGTCGCCGTCGTCGACCTCGGGCGCACGGCCGAGTGGGTCCGCGACCGGGGCATCGCCCTCGAGGTGTGCCCCACGTCCAACCTCCAGACGGGCGCGGTGGCCGCGTTCGGCAGCGGCCTCGAGCGGCACCCGGTGGACATGCTCTACCGGACCGGCTTCACCGTCACCATCTCCCCGGACAACCGGCTGATGAGCGGTACCACCGTCACGGACGAGCTGGCGCTGCTCGTGGCGCACTTCGGCTACGGGCTCGAGGACCTGGAACGGCTCCAGCGCAACGCCGCGGCCGCCGCGTTCCTCCCGCTCGAGGACCGCAGCGCGCTGGACGGGATGATCACCGACGGCTTCGAAGGAGTGCACGGATGAGCCAGGGGCACGGCACCGACGACGTCGCGGCGGGGCTGGGCGTCCCCGCGCGGACCGGGCAGCGCTTCGCCGAGCTCGTGGCGGTCATGGACCGGCTGCGCTCCCCGGGCGGGTGCGCCTGGGACGGGCAGCAGACCCACGAGTCCCTCGTGCGGTACCTCGTGGAGGAGGCCTACGAGGTGGTCGAGGCGGTCGAGGCCGAGGGCGGGCCGGCGGCGCACGCCGGGCTGCTCGTCGAGGAGCTCGGCGACGTCCTGCTGCAGGTGGTCTTCCACGCCCGGGTCGCCCAGGAGCGGGCCCGCGCGGAGGGCGGCTTCGACATGGCCGACGTGCTCGAGGCGGTCACGGCCAAGCTGGTCCGCCGCCACCCGCAGGTCTTCGACCCCGGGGCCACCGGCGACGTGGCGGGCGAGCAGACCCTCGAGCAGCTGCACTCCCGCTGGGAGGAGCTCAAGCGGGCGGAGAAGCCCGAGCGGACCGGTCCCTTCGACGGCATCCCGCCGCACCTGCCGGCGCTGGCCCTCGCCGAGAAGGCGCTCGCGCGGGCCCGCAAGCACGAGCTCGAGCCCGCCGTCCCCGGAGGACCCGGCGGTCCGCGCACCGAGGAGGAGCTGGGCGAGGAGCTGCTCGCGCTCGTGCGCGACGCCTCCGCCCGGGGCCTCGACGCCGAGCGGTCCCTGCGCGGGGCCGTCCGCGCGTACGTCTCGGCGCGGGACGGGGCCTGAACCCGTCACGGGCCGACGCCCTCCGTCGGCCCCCGCCGCCGAGTCGCTAGGCTGGAGCCGCCGGGGACGCCCGGTCGCGTCGGTGCGGACCACCGGGCGGAGCCCGGTCACGGGCCCAGCCCGGTCCACCACGCACGCACCACCCACGTCAGCGACAACCTCAGCACCAACGTCAGGAGCAACCCATGGCCATGATCACCGCAGTGCACGCCCGCCAGATCCTCGACTCCCGCGGCAACCCGACCGTGGAGGTCGAGGTGCTGCTGGAGGACGGCAGCTACGGCCGGGCGGCGGTCCCCTCGGGCGCCTCGACCGGTGCGTTCGAGGCCGTCGAGCGCCGTGACGGCGACCAGAAGGTGTACCTCGGCAAGGGCGTCCTCGACGCCGTGAAGGCCGTCGACGAGGAGATCGCGGAGGCCGTGGTCGGCCTCGACGCGACCGACCAGCGCCTGGTCGACCGGACCATGCTCGACCTCGACGGCACGGACAACAAGGGCAGCCTCGGCGCGAACGCCATCCTGGGCGTCTCCCTGGCCGTGGCCCGTGCCGCCGCCAACGCCTCCGACCTCGAGCTCTACAAGTACCTGGGCGGCCCCAACGCCCACGTGCTCCCGGTGCCGATGATGAACATCCTCAACGGCGGCTCCCACGCCGACTCCAACGTGGACATCCAGGAGTTCATGATCGCCCCGATCGGCGCCGCCACCTTCTCCGAGGCCCTGCGCACCGGCGTGGAGGTCTACCACTCCCTCAAGTCCGTGCTCAAGGAGCGCGGCCTGGCCACCGGACTGGGCGACGAGGGCGGTTTCGCCCCGGACCTCGAGTCCAACCGTGCCGCGCTGGACCTCATCTCCGATGCGGTCGAGAAGGCCGGGTACACCCTGGGCACCGACGTGGCGCTCGCCCTCGACGTCGCCTCCTCCGAGTTCTTCGAGAACGGCACGTACAGCTTCGAGGGCCGGCAGCTCAGCGCCGCGGAGATGACCACCTACTACGAGGAGCTCGTGCGGGACTACCCCATCGTCTCCATCGAGGACCCGCTGGACGAGGACGACTGGGAGGGCTGGCAGACCCTCACCGCGTCCGTGGGCACCCAGGTCCAGATCGTGGGCGACGACCTGTTCGTCACCAACCCGGAGCGGCTCTCCCGCGGCATCGCGGAGGGCGCCGGCAACGCGCTCCTCGTGAAGGTCAACCAGATCGGCTCCCTCACGGAGACCTTCGACGCGATCTCCCTGGCCCAGCGGCACATGTTCCACTGCATGATCTCGCACCGCTCGGGCGAGACCGAGGACACCACGATCGCGGACATCGCGGTGGCCACCAACGCCGGGCAGATCAAGACCGGTGCGCCGGCCCGCTCCGAGCGCGTGGCCAAGTACAACCAGCTGCTGCGCATCGAGGAGGAGCTCGGGGACGCCGCGCGCTACGCGGGCGCCTCCGCGTTCCCGCGCTACACCGCGAAGTGACGGGCCGCGGCGGCTGACCGGTCCCGCCGGCCCGTCGCCGCCCGGGTGAGCGGT
>NZ_JBISWJ010000055.1:0-36576 GCF_044462225.1 Kocuria kalidii
CCCGCCGGCGCTACACTGGTCCCCGTTCCCACCCTTCCCCCCGTGAGGTCAGCATGCCCGCTCCCCGCCCCCGCACCACCCGCCTGCTCGGCGGGCGGGACGCCGCGCAGGGGCCCCGTGGGCGTGCCGCTGGAGCGGGCGGAGGCTCCAGCGCCGTCGGCTCGCCGACACCCGCCCGGACCTTCAGCGGACGGTTCCTGGTCCTCGTGCTCGTCGCCGTCCTGATCGTCTTCCTGGCCGCGCCGACCACGAAGATCTTCCTCGAGCAGCGGGCGGAGATCGCCCAGCTCGAGCGCGCCATCGCCGACATGGAGGCCCAGCAGGCGTCCCTGGAGGACCAGGTGGAGCAGTGGTCGGACGAGACCTACGTCCAGCAGCAGGCCCGGGACCGGCTCCTCTACGTCATGCCGGGGGAGCGCTCCTACCTGGTGGTGGGCGCCGAGGAGATGGACGGCGCCGTGGTGGACTCCTCGGCGGCGCAGATCGAGGCCGCGCAGCCCGCGTGGGTGGACGCCCTCTGGCACTCGGTCGTGGCCGCCGCCTACGAGGACGCCGCCCCCGCCGGGAGCGCGCGCAGTACCGGGGACGACGGCAGCACCGGGGACGACGCCGGCACCGAGGACACCGGCAGCACAGCGGGCGCCGGCACGACGGACGAGCCCGCGGCCCCCGGAGGCACGGACGAGTCCGCCGCCCCCGGGGACACGGACGAGCCCGGCACCGCCGAGCAGACGGAGCAGATCGTCCCGGACGCCCCCGCGGCCGGGACCGACGAGCCGCAGGACGCGGCGACGGACGGCCGCGGCAGCCCCGCGGAGGAAGGAACGGAGTGAACACCCAGCACCGACAGGAGCCCGGCCGGGGACAGGTCCCCGGTCCCCGCGGGCTCGGGGTGACGGCCGGGACGGTCGAGCCCACGTCCCTGGACCTGCAGGTCCTCTCCCGGCAGCTCGGGCGACCGGTGCGCGACGTCGTCGAGATCCCGGCCCGCTGCACGTGCGGGAATCCGCTCGTGGCGGCCACGGCGCCCCGGCTCGCCAACGGCACCCCGTTCCCCACCGTGTTCTACCTGGCGCACCCCGTGATCACCGCGGCGGTGTCCCGGCTCGAGGCCGGAGGGCTGATGTACGCGATGTCCGACCGCGTCGCCCGGGACGAGGAGCTCGCCGCCGCCCACCGCGCCGCGCACGAGGACTACCTCGCCGAGCGCGCCAGGATCGGCGCCCGGGCCGGCACCGGGCCCGTCCCCGAGATCGAGGGCATCTCCGCCGGCGGCATGCCCGTGCGGGTCAAGTGCCTGCACGTGCTCGCCGGCCACGCCCTCGCGGCCGGACCCGGCGTGAACCCGCTCGGCGACGAGACCCTCGCCGCGATCGCCGAGTGGTGGACCCTCGACGCCTGCCACTGCGACCCCGCCTGGCGCGAGGCCTGAGCACCACCCGGCACCCCACCCCCAACACCCCACCCCCGGCACCCCGGCCCCGACACCCCCGAGGACTCCCCATGCGCGTAGGCGCCATCGACTGCGGCACCAACTCCATCCGACTGCTCATCGCCGACACGGGGGAGGAGCAGGGCGGCACCGTGCTCGAGGACGTGGTGCGGGAGATGCGCGTCGTCCGTCTCGGCCAGGGCGTGGACGCCACCGGATGGCTCGCGGAGGCGGCGCTCGCGCGCACCTTCGCGGCCGCGGACGAGTACGCCCGGCTGCTGCAGGAGCACGACGTGGAGCACCTGCGCTTCGTGGCCACGAGCGCCACCCGCGACGCCGGCAACCGGGACGTCTTCCTCGCCGGGATCCGTGAGCGCCTCGGCGTGGTCCCCGAGGTCATCAGCGGTGACGAGGAGGCGGAGCTGTCCTTCCGCGGGGCCTCGGCCGCCGTGGGCGGCACCGACCCCGAGGACCGGGTCCTCGTGGTCGACCTCGGCGGCGGATCCACGGAGTTCGTCCTCGGCAACGCCCAGGGGGTGCGCGCCGAGCGCAGCATGGACATCGGCTGCGTCCGCCTGACCGAGCGGCACCTCGGCTCCAACCCGCCCACCCCGGCGCAGCAGGACGCCGTCCTGCGCGACGTGGACCACGCCGTGGACGTCGTGCTGCAGACGGTGCCGCTCGCCGAGACCACCCACCTGGTGGGCGTCGCCGGCACGATCACGACCGTCGCGGCGCACGCCCTGGGGTTGCCGGCCTACGACCCCGAGGCGATCGACGGCGCCGAGCTGCCGGCCGAGCGGATCGAGCAGGCGTGCCGGGAGCTCACGGCCATGACGCGCGCGGAACGTGCCGCGCTGCCGTACATGCACGAGGGCCGGGTCGACGTCATCGGCGGCGGCGCCCTCGTGTGGCGGCGGATCGTGGAGCGGGTCGGCACCGCCACCGGCGGCCGGGTGCACTCGGCCATCGCGAGCGAACACGATATTTTGGACGGGATCGCCCTGTCCCAGGTCGGCTGACCCGCCCGGACCGCCCCGGACCCCCACCCGGAAGGACGCATGTCTTCCAGCCCAGCCCGTCGTCGTCCCCCGCACCACCGCCCTCCCCGGTGGCGGGGCGCGGCGCGGGCGGCCGTCCCGGTGCTCGCCGTCTCCGCGCTGCTCCTGCCCGGCGGGGGGCCCGCGCACGCCCGGCCCGAGATCCCGGGCCCCGCCCCGAGCATCCCGCTCGACGACCCCGCGACCGTGGCGCCCGTGCCCGGCGACGGAGCCACCCGCGCCCCGGACACCTCCAGGATCGCCGCGGACGGGATCCGCCCCCTGCAGTACTGGCTCGACGAGTACGGGGTGCGCGAGGCGTGGGAGGAGTCCACGGGGGAGGGCGTGCGGATCGCCGTCATCGACACCGGGGTGGACGGCTCGCACCAGGACCTGGCGGGCGCCGTGGTGGGGGGCACCGACGTCTCGGGCGGGGGCGCCCCCGACGGCCAGGAGGGGCTCGGCACGGAGCCGGAGCACGGGACCCTGGTGGCGTCCGTGGCCGCGGGCCGGGGACACACGGCCCCGGGCGGACGGGACGACGACGCCCCCGGCCGGCCGGCCGGCATCGTGGGCGTGGCCCCGGACGCCGAGGTGCTGGCCGTCTCCACGTGGCTGGGGAACGAGTCGGCGGGAGTCCGCAGCGTCGACGAGCAGCTCCCGGACGCCGTGCGGTGGGCCGTGGACAACGGCGCGGACGTCATCAACATGTCGGTGGGCTCCAACACCACCTCCTGGCCCGAGAGCTGGGACGACGCCTTCCTCTACGCCGAGGAGCAGGACGTCCTCGTCGTGGCCTCCGCCGGGAACCGGGGGTCCGGTCTCGTGCAGGTCGGTGCCCCGGCCACCATCCCCGGCGTGCTGACCGTGGGCGGCGTGAGCCGCACGGGGGAGGCGAGCTGGGAGTCCTCCTCGCAGGGGATCTCCATCGCCGTCGCCGGGCCCTCCGAGGCCATGGTGGGCGCCATCCCCGGGGACCGCTACGCCACGTGGGCCGGGACGTCCGCGTCCGCCCCCGTCGTGGCCGGCACCGCCGCGCTGATCAAGGCCAAGTGGCCGGACATGAGCTCCGCCCGGGTCGCGAACCGCATCGTCTCCACCGCCCGGGACACCGGGGCGCCGGGCAAGGACCCGCTTTACGGCTACGGGGTGCTGGACGTCGAGGCCGCGCTCACGGAGGACGTCCCCGAGGTGGACCGCAACCCCCTCGGCAGCATGGAGCAGTGGGTGCGCGTGCACCGGCGCAGCGCCGGGGCGACCCCCACGGCGGGACCCACCGGGAGTGCCCCGCCCGGCACGGACGAGGTCGAGGCCGAGGTCGCCCCGCCGGAGCCGGTCGCGCCGCTCGACGAGACCGGTCTGCTGCCCGTGGTGGTGCTCGCCGGGTTCGGGCTGCTCGTCCTGGGCCTCACCGCAGGTGCCGTGGTGCACATCCGCCGCATCGTGGCCGAGGGCCCGGACGGCCGCGTCTGAACCGTGCTCCGGAACACGGTGCCGGCGCCCCGGACGGGCGTCGGGCCCGGCAGGTTTCTGAGTAGACTCGGGGACATGGCTCTTATTCAACTGGCAAAGGATCGACCGCGCCTTCTGATCGTCGGCGGCGGTTACGTCGGCTTCACCGTGGCACAGGAACTGCAGAAGCGGATCAAGGACTCCGGCGGGGTCGTCACCGTGGTGGATCCCAACCCCTACATGATGTATCTCCCCTTCCTGCCCGAGGTGGCCGGCGGCAACATCTCCCCGCGCAGCGCGGTGGTGCCCCACCGCCAGCACCTCAAGCACAGCGAGATCGTCACCGGCCACGTGCTCGGGGTCGACCACGCGAACCGGACCGCGACCGTCAAGGGCATCGACGAGGGCGAGATCTTCGAGCTGGCCTACGACGAGATCGTCATCGCCGGCGGCTCCGTGACCCGCGCCTTCCCGATCGAGGGTCTCGCCGAGAACGGCATCGGCCTCAAGACCATCGAGGAGGCCGTGGCGGTGCGCAACTGGGTGCTCGAGCGCATCGAGGTCGCCTCGCTCACCAGCGACGAGGACGCCAAGCGCCGGGCGCTGACCTTCGTCGTGGTCGGCGGCGGCTACGCCGGCACCGAGACGATCGCCGAGATCGAGGACATGGCCCGCGACGCGGTCGCCCGCAACGAGCGGCTCGCGGTCTCCGACCTGCGCTTCGTGCTCATCGAGGCCATGGGCCGGATCATGCCCGAGGTCTCCGAGGACCGCGCCGAGAAGGTCGTGGCGCACCTGCGCAGCCGCGGCATCGAGGTGCTGCTCAACACGTCGCTCGACTCCGCGGTGGACAAGAACCTCAAGCTCCTCAACATGGAGGACAAGTCCCCGGCCGGTGAGTTCGCGACCGACACGCTCATCTGGACCGCGGGCGTGCAGGCCAACCCGCTCGTCAAGAGCACGGACTTCCCGCTCGACGAGCGCGGCCGCGTCCGTGCCGGGGCGGACCTCCGGGTCACCGGCGACGACGGGCCCGTCCAGGGCGCCTGGACCGCGGGCGACGTCTCCGCGGTGCCGGACCTGACCGGTGGCGGAGTCGGCGGGTACTGCGTCCCCAACGCCCAGCACGCGGTGCGCCAGGCCCACACGATGGCCCGGAACATCCTGGCCGCCCGCGCGGGCAAGCCGCTCGAGGACTACTACCACGAGAACCTCGGAGCGGTGGCGGGGCTCGGCCTCTACAAGGGCGTGGCCAGCATCAAGGGTCTCCCGGGTCTGCCCGAGAAGGGCATCGAGTTCTCCGGCGTCGCCGCGTGGGCGATGCACCGTCTCTACCACGGCTACGCGATCCCCACCGTGGACCGCAAGGCCCGGGTGTTCACCGAGTGGGCCCTGAACCTCGTGTTCGGCCGGGACATCACCACGCTGCGCCACGAGCGGGACCCGCGCACGCGCTTCCAGGTCGCCGCAGGGAAGGCCCCCGCCCCGCGCAAGGCCAACCTCTGACCCCACCCCACGACGCCGCCCGTCGGCGTCCCCGTCCGACCCCGCCCCGGCCGTCCGCCGCGGCGGGGTCGAGCCGTCCCCGGGTCCCGGCCCGCCGTCTTTACAAAGGTCATCGCCCTCCCCATGATGGGGGGAGCAATCCCGCGGCCGCTCCGACGATCGCGGCGGGAGGCTCCGGCCGGGGCAGCGGCCGGGGACCGCGCGGCCGATCGCGCCGTCCGATGCCGAGCGAAGGAACTCCCTGTGCGTCAGGATCTCCGAACTGCCCGCGGCTCCCTGGGCCCGGTCCAGCGCTTCCTGCTGCGCGAGCCCCTGAGGCGGTTGGAGACGCTGCTGGCTCCCGCCGAGAGCCTGCTCGTCCTGGCGCCGGGCTGGTGGCGGGGCCACCGCGGCGTCGCCGTGGTCACCACCTCCCGGCTCCTGCTGGTCCGACGGGCGGGAGCGGGCTCCTCCCGCGACCACGTGGCCCGGGCGCTCCGGGGGCTCGGTGGGCTGCACCTCCACGACTCTCCGCCCGACGGCGCTCGGCTCCGGCTCCCGCTGGGCCCGGAGCACGAGGAGTTCTCCGCCACCATGCACGGTGCCCGGCTCCGGCACGCGCTGCGGGACGCGGTGACCTGAGGCCGCACGATCGGCGCCGGCCGTCATGTCCTCCCGGGTCCGCAGGAGCCCGTCCCGGCGAGACGATAGGGTGGGGCGTCAGCCCGGTGTCCTGGCCGGTGCCGCCCCCATAGCCCAATCGGCAGAGGCAGCGGACTTAAAATCCGCGCAGTGTCAGTTCGAATCTGACTGGGGGCACTGAACAACCTTGGTAGCGCGCGGAAACCGGTCGAGTCTGTCACGGTTACCAGTGGTCCATTCGCCATTTATTCTCCATTCTCGACACGAAATCTGCACTGAGGGCGTTGCAAAGTTCCAAGGGGTTCGCTCTGTGGCGGTCGTACGACTGGCAGTCCAGAGCGCGACTGGAGGCGCTGACGCCTTGGACCACGACTCGCCGGCGCCGCGCGGACCGATCCGCGCAGCCGTCAGCACGCCTTGAACGCGCTGGCGTACATCGCCTCGATACAGCACAGAGACACACGGCCTGCGAACTGCCGCCACGTGGTGCGGTCGGCGACTGAAGTGCATTGCAGAAAAACCTTCAGCACGAGGGAGAGCATCGTCGATCGACGTCGGTAAGGCGCGTCCGGTGCCGATGTCCCTCGGAGTGGCTACGGGTCGAGCGAAACGAAGGACGAGATAACGGTGGATGTCTTCACAGTGCGCGATGAGGCCATCGACGACTTGCGCGCCGCCGGATATCGTGCGGAATGTGGGCCGTTGGTCCGGGGACCGGGCCTACCCTCGACCGGTGTGGTCGGCGATCATGAGGCATGGCCGAACGCACCGATCCGGAGGAGACACCGCAGTTCGTCACGTTCCAGCCGTGGCGGATCCGCATCGCGATCGCCGTCTTGTTCCTCGGGGTGCTGACGGCGGCGTTCATGATCATGCCGGAAGGCCCGTGGCTTCTGACGACCGGACCCGTTCTCATGGTCGGCTTCACGGCGTACTCGTTCGTGGTGAACCGATCGGTCACCCGACGGCTCGATGAACAGGCCGTGGACGTCCGCAGGGCTGGGGCAAGGTGCGGATCCCGTACGAGCAGATCACCGAGGTGGCCGTCGGGCCGCGTACCCCGTGGTGGCCGATCGGCCGGCGCAGGATGGGCGACGGGGCCACCGGCTATCTGATGGGCGGGCCGAGCGTGCGCATCACCACCGCGGAGACATCGATGGTGGTCTCGGCCGAGGAGTCCTACCGGGTGGCCGGGGCGATCCAGCGACAACGCGAGCACGTCGTCGCCGAGCGAGCAGCAGGCACGGAATCGACCGGACGCTGAGACAACCGAGCCGGCGCAACAGCAAGGGAGAACAGCGGGATGAGACCACTTCGGTACTCGATCAACGTCACGCTCGACGGGTGCTGCCATCACGAGGCCGGGCTTCCCCCGGACGGGGAGTCGATGCGCTACTGGACCGCTGAGATGGAGCGAGCCGATGCCCTGCTGTTCGGCCGGGTGACCTACGAGATGATGGAGTCGGCGTGGCGGAAGCCGGCCACGGGCACGTGGCCGGACTGGATGGACGAGTGGGAGATCCCGTTCGCCGAGGCCATCGACCGGGCGAAGAAGTACGTCGTGACGAGCACACTGAGCAAGGTCGATTGGAACGCCGAGCTGGTGCGAGGCGACGTGGGGCAAGCGGTTCAGCGGCTCAAGCAGGAGTCGGGCCAGGGCCTGTGGGTGGGGGGTGTGACGCTCCCGACGGCGTTGGCGGATCTGGGACTGATCGACGAGTACGAGTTCGTGGTGCAGCCGGTCCTTGCCGGTCACGGGCCGACGTTGCTCGCCGGTCTGCGCGAGCGCATCCAGCTCAAGCTCGTGGACTGCCATGAGTTCCGGTCGGGGGCGGTCGCCCAGCGGTACCGGCCCACTCGAGTGACGGCCTGACGTGATTGTCCAGGCACGTTGACCGCTCCCTCGCGACGGGCGGGGGACATCGCGCGAGGCGCCGGTAGCGGGCAGGGCAAGCGTTGCCTGACGCTGCTAGGTTCGCGTCATGATGATCGAGGTGGAGCTGCGCGAGTGGGAGCAGCAGTGCTGCGGTGACCCGTTCCGGGTCGGCTCGACTGTCACCTGGAAGCTGGTGGCACGCGACCCGAGCGAGGGCAGCGACCGGCCGATGCCTGGGTACTGGAAGGAGCACCACGACCAGACGCCCGAGCACGAGGTGCCGGCCTACCGGGTGCAGCTGGAAGCCGCCGAGGACGCGGAGCTGCCGGCCTACGTCGCCGACGATCAGGACGACTGGTTCGAGCAGGACTGACTCCGGGGGACGCCGGCGGCTCAGGCTGAGGGTCTCTCAGCCGGCGACGTCGATGCCCAGATGCGCGGCCAGCTGCTGCAGCTGGAGGTCGTCGATCGTCGCCCCGCGCAGGTGCGCCAGGCCGGTGATGTCCAGCAGGGCGAGAGCGCGCAGATCGACGTCGTTCAGGGTTGCCCCGGAGTCGTCGAGAGTTACCGGTCCCATGCCCGGAATGTCAGGCGAGGTGCTTGCCGCTCCATCGCCGGGCCTCCCGAGCCCCTTCCGGGCAAGCCACGGCCCCGTTGGGGAAAATAGACGGGATTGGTCAACAACGAGAACTGACTTGATGTCAGGGGTGTCCCTGGCCGACAACGTGCTGGAAACGCAGCAGGTTCTGCGGGTCGAGAGCGGTCTTGGCCTGAACGAGCCGCTCGTAGGCCTCGGCCGGCCAGGCACGGGCGCGTTCAGCTTCGGTGTCCGGGAAGCCGTAGTGGTTGACGAACACCCCACCCGGGGCGTGCGGGGCCATGGCCTGCAGCAGTGCCTCCACCGCCGCCGGTACCGATTCGGCCACCGGGGGCACGAGCAGAGCGACAACCCCGAGGAAGCAATCAGCTCCGCGCCCGTGCACCGCATCGGGAACCTGCCCGGGATGGGAGAAGGCCGCCCCCATCTGGACGACCTCCACGGCCACGGCGGGGAAGTCCTGCCCCGGTCCGGCCACGGCCAGCAGGTCCTGGACGGCGTCAGTGCCGAAGTCTGCCAGGAAGCCTCCGGTGTGAAACAGCGGGACCGGTTCGGTCGGGTCCATGTCGATCCGGTCGACCTCGCCGTAGTCCATCGGGGCCGCCGTATCCAGCACGGGGTGGGAGACCTCGCGCATCGGGGCGAGGGCCTGCGCCCCCTGGTCAGGATCCCCAGCCCAGGCGAAGCGCAGATGTACGACGAACTGCCCGCGCAACGGATCCGGCACCATCGGCAGGTCCGGCAGGCGCAGCAGCGCCACGGACGTGTTGGCCTGTGGGGGCAGGGCCGGGGCCCAGGAACTGAAAGCCGTCAGTACCTGGTGGGCATCAGCTCCGGGGTAGAAGATGCCCCCGCCGTAGAAACCGTCCAGGGGCACCAGCTCGAAGGCCAGGGACGTGACTATCCCCAGATTGCCCGTGCCCCCGCGCAGCAGGCCGAACAGCTCCGGGTCGTGGTCGGCGTCGAGGCGGTGCACGGCTCCGTCGGGGGTGACCAGCTCGGCGGCCAGAATGCGGTCGGCGGCCCAGCCGAAGGTGCGGCCCAGGATCGGCAGGCCCCCGCCCAGGGTGTAGCCGACGACCCCGACGTCGGTGGAGGAGCCGTTGAGTCCGATCAGCCCGTGCGGGAGCGTGGCCTCCAGCACGTTGCGCCACCGCACCCCGGCACCGACCCGGGCGGTGCGGTGCACGAGGTCGACGTCGAGGTCTTGCATCCGGCTGGTGGTGATCAGCAGCCCACCCTCCATGGCCTGGTCCGCCCCGTGTCCGGTGGCCTGGACCCCCACCGGGCACCGGTGGGCGCCCGCCCATCCCATCGCGGCCACCACGTCCTCAGTACCAGTCGCTCCGACCACGACGTTCGGGCGTGCCACCCCGGCGAGGTTGAACCCAGTCACCTCCTGCGCGAAGCCCTCCGTGTCGGGGACCAGGACCGGGCCGCGGACCCGGCCGGTCAGTTCGTCGACATCAGCAGCGGAGATCATCCCAGGTCACCTGTCATCATCGCTTCCGCCCCGCGCTCGGCAACGCACGGCCTCTGCGACCTCGGAGAGGTGTGCGTGCAACGACAGGGATAACCGCAACGGCTACACAGCCAGTATCCGCGGCACCTGCCCACTGGCATCAGCACCAAGGTGGGTTCGTGACTCCACCGTTGCCTGATGACGCCCTCAGAACGCATCGTGTCGACGACGGGGTGGTTTCTCGTAGAGCTGGCAGCCATGGGCGGCGCTATCGTCGGCCGCATCGATCGCCCACCGAGCACGCGGGTTCCGCGGCCTCGGACGGCTCAGCGTGCGTCGGCGATGTGCCGTTCGATCCGAGCAGTGACCCACTGCTGCAGCTCGCCTTGGCCGGATGCATGGTGGTCCGGGCGCTGGACTACAGTCGCGCCTCGCCGTTTGCCGTGACCGCGGTGTTCGCGCCGTCGTGCTCGTCACCCAAAACCCGCGCGATCGAGGCGCCTCGGGGCGAGCTGGCCAGCGCGTGTGCCAGGTCGTCAGCCGATGCGGCCGGCGGTGTGCAGGGTGCGCAGGTAGGCCCAGGATCGGCGGACGCGGAAAGCTGCGATCCCGGTGAACAGGATCACCGGCGGGAGAGCGGTCCACAGGTCCGGAAGGATCAGCGCGCTGAAGACGATGCCCACGAGCAGGGAGCTGAGTCCGATCAGCTCTTCGATGTTGCCGCAGGCTGCTACCCCGACCGCGGTCCGCACCTCGGGCAGGCGGGCAGCTCTCCGGTTTTCGCAACGGCCCTGATAGCCGGTGCCCACTGTGCCTGACCGATGCGCTGGTCGATGCGAGGACGTGGAGGGCTCGCGCAGCGCTGGACGATCGCCGACAGTCCGATGGTGGCCACCAGGATCAGCAACCACGCCCACCACGGGCCGCCGTCACCGGTGACACCCAGCAGCCACCAAGTGCCCAGCGGGAGGCTGATCGCCAGGACCGCGGCGGCCGGCACGGTGCGGACGAGGGCCTGCCTGGCCGTCGGTACGGGCACCGCGTCGGTGCGCTGGGCAGTCTCGTCCATGTCGCTGACGGTACCGGCCGGCGCCGGTGAGTTTCCGAGCCACAAGAGGGGAACGACGGCCCGGTGGCCGGCGTGCCAGGATGCGAGCAGGGGGTGGGGCGGTGTCGAGCACGGTGCGTTGTCTGCTCGTCGTCGTGGCGCCGGCGATGAAGGCGACGGTGCAGCGATGAGGCGCAAGAGGCTGTCGTGGACCGTGCTCTGGGGGCTCGCGTACCTCGCCGTCAGCGTCTGGGTGATCGCGCGGGGCAACGGGGTCCTCTGGGCCATCTACACCGGAGCTTTGGCGATCTGGGTCCTGCTGACGCTGCGGAAGAACAACCGGGCCGAGGACCGGCGGTGAGAGCACTGAAAGCACTGCACAGGGCGCCGCAGTCAGTTCACGCGCGCTGGGACGGGAGGTAGATCATCCTCGTCCTCATCGCCTTCCCTGTACTGCCGGCGATCGGGCTGACCGTCGGCTTGTGGGGCAGGACATGGTTGGACGGCAAGCGGAAGGCCCGGAAGCAGGCGCGGTAGGTCCGTGGACCCGAAGTCACTCTTGAGAGGCTTCAGGACTATGGAACGCCCGATGCACTGAGGTCGGCCGGCGCCGTAGGCGCGTGCCGGAGATCTCCGTTCCGGCCGCCCGGCGCCGTGTTCGCGTTAGCACGCAGTCCGCACACATGATGGGCATGACCACCACCACCGAGCACCGTCGCATGAGCGCCACCGAGCGACTCGAGCAGCTGCGCGACGTCGTCGCCTCCCACGAGCGTCCTCCCTCCCGCCGGATCGGCGAGCCCGAAGAGAAGTCGCTGGGCGAGTGGATCGCCCAGCACAAGGACGCCAGCACCCGCACCGGTGAGGCCGTGCGCGAGCTGCTGGCCGGCGGTGCGCTGGCTGCTCCTCCGGTGAACGACCTGGAGTACTACCAGAAGTTCTGCGCCAAGCACATGCGCGCCCCGATGCCCGGCACCGGGGTGGCCCGTGAACAGTCGCTGTGGGAGTGGGTGAGGCTGCAGACGGACCCGGAGGTCACCGAGGCGATCACCGAGGCCCGTGCCCGGTGCCGGGTGTCGACCCCGGGTGCGAACCAGAGGGAGAAACTGGCCGAGCTGGAGCAGTTCGCCCGCGCCGACCGCCGGGCCCCGCAGATCGACGCAGCCGACCCGCGGGAGGCTCAGCTGGCGACGTGGGCCGGGGAGCACTGCAAGGACAGCAGCCGAACCTACGCGAGCCAGGTCCTGAAGGCACTCGCCAACGCCGGTCAGAGGTAGAGCCGGTGACCGCCCGCACCGGAGTCGTCAGCACGCACCGTCGTCGTCGTGCTGCGGCATATCGTGCCTTCGTCACCGAGCACGGGCGTCACCCGCGGCTGGTGACGGACTCGGCGACCGAAGCCTCGCTGGCGCGGTGGTTGGAGCGTCTGCAGCAGACCGGGGAAGCCCGCGAGCTGGCTCAGGCCGCGGCGGGTCTGACCGTGCCGGCCCAGGCGCAGCGCCCGGTCGAGGAGTCCGTGACGGTGGCGTGCGTCCGGTTCGGCTGCACCCGGCTTCGGGTGCCGTCGCGGTCCTCCAAGGACGCGAGGGAGCGGATGCTCGCCTCCTGGCGTGCGGACGTGATGGCCGATCTCGATCACCGTGACCACCGGGTGCTGTCCGGGCTCGCCGAGCGGATCACCAACCGCCGCCATGAGGTCGCCCTGGTTCAGATGCTCGAGTACGAGGCGGCGGCCGGCAAGGTCGTGAACAACCGCTCCGACGCCGCCCTCTCCGGGGCGTTGCGGCGGGCCAGGACGGACCGTACCGGGAGCCTCTCCATGCTCGGGCAGCCTCTGCCGGCGGACGTGGAGGGCGCGCCGCGCCCCAGTCGCACCCGGGCCCTGGTGATTGTGTGAGAGCACTTCCGCCGCTGGGGCGACCCGGTGCAAAATCTGATCACCGAGGACCTCGTGAGCACCAACACCGGTGCGGCGGGGTCCCCGATCGATCTGGTGAGGATCCCGGCTGACGGCCGGAGGATGAGAGGGAGAGGAGCTGCCGTGGAGGACAACGAGTGCCCGGAGTGCGAGTACGGCACGGTGGCCCGGTACCGGGTGCAGGCCACGGGCGATGTCGTTCAGGTGTGCGCAGGGTGCGACGCGCTGTGGGAGGCCGAGGAGGACCGGACGTCACCGTCGGTGACCAGCATCGAGCACTACCTCAACCTGCGCGGGCTGCCGCTGCTGCGCTCGGGGCTGGTGCCGCTGGTCTGAGACGAGCGGGGCCGGCGCTCTCAGCCCGCGGACGCCGATGCTTCGGCGCCGGCTGGATTCCGGGCCGCGACGTCGTGCTCGTCGAGGAACGTGGTGACCTCCGCGGCGATCTCGGGGGAGCGGGTCCAGTGCAGGTAGTGGCCGCCGTCGAGCACTACGAGCTCGTGGTCCTCCACGTCCTGCAGCTGCTTCTCGTGGGAAGGGAGCCACTCCGGGGTCTGGTCCACGGTGTCCTGGGCCAGCAGCATCAGCACCGGCAGATCAGCCGGGAACCCCAGGTCCTCCAATCGGCGGGCGTTGTCCCCGATCCGCCGGGTCTCGTCGGTCACTGCCGGGTTGGCGAAGTTCCAGATGGTCATCCGGGTGATCTGCTCCCGCTCGTCCGCGGTGTGCGCCGTCGTCTCAGGCAGGGCGAGATCGGGGGCGGCCAGCAGGACCCAGCGGAGCAGCCCGGTGGATGAGGCCAGCCGGTCCCACCGAATGCCCCCGCCCTCGGCTGCCGGTGCGTCGTCCTGTGCCGCGGCGAAGGCCGGCACGGTGGTGTCGATGCCGATGACCGCGGAGACCTCCTCGGGGTATCGGTTGACGTAGTCGAGGATGTAGAAGCCGGCCAGGGAGTGGCCGCCGAGCACGTACGGCGCCTCGACCCCGGCGGCCTCCAGCGCGGAGTGCAGCTCCTGGGAGACGTTCTCGACGGTCCGCTCCGGGCCGGTCATGTCCGCGTAGCCGTAGCCGAACCCTTCGACCACCACCACACGGTAGCCGTCGAGCTCCCGGACCAGCGGGGCGAAGTCCAGGGCCGGGGAGGGGGTGCCCAGCCCGGTGAGCAACACGACGGTGGGGCCCTCCGCGGCGTGGTCCACGACGTTGACCGAGCCCCCGTCCACCGCCACCCGCTGACCGTACGGAACGCTGCTGGTGCGCTCGTAGTGGGTAAGTGCGAAGTGCAGCCCGCTGGAGACCAGCACCAGGACCAGGAGAACCATTGCCGTGAAGCCGGCGAAGCGTCCGATCCTCCGCCACCGCGGCCGTCTTGGCCGCGCAGGGTGCGGGGTGGTGGCCGGATCAGCGGGTGCTGGAAGTGCGTCGTGGCGCGTGGCCATGCCGGCCTCCGAGAGCGGAAGAAGTTGCTTGGGGCGAGCGTAAGCAGGTCTCCAGATAGCGGCAACGATTCAGGCCATCGTGACGACTGCTGAGGTGAGCGCCCCAGCGCCTCGCCCACCGGTGCAGCCGAGCCGGGCATCCGGGAGGTCGTCCGAGGCCTCCCTGACCACCTGGGCCGGACCCTGGTGGCCGTGATGGCCGGCAGCCAGGACCCCGGCATCGCCGTCCAGTGGGCCGGGGACGACGGACCTGCCCCCGACCCTCCGGCGGAGTCAAAGCCACGGCTGGCGCACCGGGTCTGGGTCGTGCTCACAGTTGCGGAAGGCGATGAGGTGGCTCGCCTGTGGTTCCTCGGAGCCAATCCCTGGCTGGACGGGATCTCCCCAGTGGAAGCCAACAGCCAGGGGCGAGCCCAGGCGGTGCTCGGCGCCGCCCAGGCCATGATCGACGACCGGCACGCCGGTTGAGCCCCGCCGGTATTGGCAGGAGGGGTGCTCAGCCGCGGCGGCCGGCGCGGGCGGCGAAGTCGTCGAGGGCGGCGGTGACGTCCTCGGCGATCCAGACGCGGTTGCGGCGGTTGGCGGTGGCTGGGATCAGCACCCCGGCGGCGAGCAGCTGGTCGATGGCCCGCTGTGCGGCCGGCTGGGAAACCCGGGCGTGGTCGGCGACCCAGCGCACGGTCACCGCCGGCTGTCGGATCAGCAGGGGCAGCACCGTCCAGGCGGCAGCGTCGCGACGGGCGTGCAGGGATTGCTCCCAGGTGGCGTAGAGGCTTTGCAGCTGTTCGGTCAGAACGCGACCATTGGTGACCCCGGTGAAGGCGGCGCGGGCGAACCGGCTCACGATCGAGGTGAGGTCCCCGTCGCGGTAGGCGGTCAGGGCATCGAAGTAGGAGCCGGTGTCGGTGAGCAGCCCGGCCGAGACCGGCACTGTCAGGGCCCGGGTGGCGCCGGCGGCGCGCAGCATCGCGTGGACGAGCACCCGCCCGGTGCGCCCGTTGCCGTCGGCGAAGGGGTGGATGGTCTCGAACTGGGCATGGGCGATCGCCGCATGAGCCAGCACCGGCACGTCGGTGCGGTGGCAGAAGACGATCAGATCGTCCATCGTCGCCTGCACCCGGGAGGGGTGCGGGGGCACGAAGGTGGCGGTGTGCGGGGTCGGGGCCGTCCCGCCGATCCACACCGCCCCGGTGCGGAACCGACCCGGGGCGGCGTAGTCCTGACCGGCCATCAGCGCCGCATGGGCGGCCCGGAGAGAATCCACCGACAGGTCCTCGGACATCGCCACCGCGGCCTGCATGGCGGTGACGTTGGCAGCCACCATCGCCGCGTTCGGCCCAGTTCTCTCGCCCACCGTGGCCAGCGCCAAGGCCTTGGCACCAGCGGTGATGTCCTCGATCTGAGAGGAGGAAGTGGACTCGGTGCGCAGCAGCACCGCCGCCAGCGGGGCCAACTCCCCGTGCTCCTCCTGGTCCTCGCCGCCGACCCCTGGTAATGCCGAGGTCAGTTCGGCGTCGAAGCGGGCGATCTCCATCAAGGCGTCCTCGGCCTCTGCCGCCACCGCCGGAGGCAGGACAACGCTCAGGTCGGCAATCCGTGCCGGCACGGCTGCCCGGTACGGGCCGCGGGCGGCCATCCGCGCCCGGCGCGACATCGCCCCGGCGACCACCGGCGCACTGTCCCAGGACTGCTCCTCCCAGCCGACGGCAGGACCGTCGGCCTGCCCACCGGCCCAGGACGCCGATCCCGGCGCCGAAACGGACTCCTGCCGGTGAGGCGATGAAGGAGGATCTGCTGCGTTGGCCATACCACCATCTTATCCAACCTTCGAATAATAAAGTTATACAAACGATTCCCCGTACTCCAATTCCGGGCGGCTGGAAGGCGGCCGGAGCCCACGAATGCGCGGTCCACTCGTGCCCCCGGTGCCGTTCCTCTCAACCCTCGGCGCCCCCGCCGTGATGCTGAAGGTGCCAGGGGCAGGGCCCGAACCGGGTTGGTTTCGTCCAGACGTCCTGGCCAGGGGCGGGGCTGCGGGCACGCTCCTTGTCTGGCCTGGTGCAACGACGACAGACACGTCATACGAGGGATGCCGTACACATGAGGGCCAACAGTTCCCACCCCACCCTGGAGGCCCGTATGGTTCCTGCCCCTACCGATGTCGACGCCACCGAGGCGAAGCTCGGAATGACCGTCCCAGCCATGGGTCTTGAGCTCCGCACGCAGCTGCCGGGACCGGGCGGAACGCTCGGTGCGGGAGAGTCGGCGCCACCGGGCGGCGGTGGCCGAGGGCATCCTGCCTCTCATCGCCCGGTCGGCCATGTTGTCCGAGCGAGTGCCCAGTAGCAGGTGGGTGGCCATGCCCAGTAAGGTCCCCACTGCGACGGGCCGTGTGGAGGGCGACGCCGGGATGGACGAGCCGGTTTCCGATGCGATCGCCTCGGGTGCAAACGCGCCGTGCTGTCGCAACGGCTACACATTGCGTTGGAACGGGGACTGGCTCATCCAGGTCGGCACCCGCCGGCGTGCACTCCATGAGTGGTGCTGGCGTCGGCACCGTGCTGATGCCGGTGACGCCCGTGTTGTTGTCGGCGGATCCTGCACGAGGCGCTGCAGATCGCGGTGCGCGAGCGTGCCATCCCGATCAATCCGGTGGATCGTGATAGGTGGAAGTTCAAGCCGGTGAAGCGCAAGTCGCGGCGCACGGTGACGGCCGCGGAGCTGACACGGCTGCGAGCCGTGCTGATCGCGTGGGAGCGCGGCGGGCGCTCAGGCAACCGACAGATGCCACTGGTGGACGGCATGGATCTTCTGGCCGGCACGGGCCTGCGCGTCGGTGAGCTGTGCGCGCTGCGGTGGGAAAACCTCGACTTGGACAGCGCCACTTCGGCGGTGTCGGCGACCATGGCTTCGGCCGGCACTTCCTACCGGCAGGAGGGTGGCAAGGGGTCCGGGTCGGCGCGAGACCTCGAGTTGCCGGCGGTGACGGTGACGCTGCTCAAGCGCCGGCACCTGGCGGTCGGCCGGTCGAGCTCGGGGCCGGTGCTGGCGAGCCGTGCCGGCACGCACATCCAGGTGGGCAACTTCGAGCGCTCCTGGCGTGCGGCGCGGGCGGGCACCGAGTTCGAGGACGTGACCCCGCACACCATCCGGCGCACGGTGGCCGACGCGGTGAAGGCCGCGACCGGCTCCGACGAGCAGGCCCAGCACCAGCTGGGACACACATCCGCGCGACTACACGGCGGTTCTATCTGACCCGCGGAACCTCTGCCGGCAACGGCGCGGCGCTCGACGGATGCCTGTCCTCCGTGTACCGCACGGCGGAGTCCGAGGCGGGTGGTGCCGCAGGAGCCGGGGCGTGAGCGCGTTCTCCAGCAATCCGCCGTTTTCACCGCGTCGGACTGCACTCACTTGCATCGTCGTACCCGATGTTCCAAGCGGCTGTGGGGTATTGAGCCAGGTGCGCGAGTTGCTGAACCACATCCCGCTCAGTGTCAGTTCGAGTCTGACTGGGGGCACGTGTCCGGCTGCGTACCCTCGCAGGAGCCGGCCGCGGTGGACGCGACCGCAGTCGTGCCCCGTCGTTCACCGGCCGCTCTCGACCCCGGAGAGTTCGTCGGTGGGAGATGCCCTCATGTGCCCGAGCCCGGTGCGGACCTGCGGGGCAGGACGGGGCGTCCGGGGACCCGCCACGGTCACACCGACGCGAAGAACTCCGCGACGAGGGCCGCCGTGGCGTCCGGCTCCTCGTCGACCACGAAGTGGCCGGCGCCCTGGACGAGCGCGAGCCGTGCGTCGGCACCGACGGCGTTCGGGTCGGCGAACAGCCTGCGGGCGATGTGCGGAGGAAAGCCGATGTCGGCGGAGCCGAAGGCGAACAAGGACGGCATCGCGAACCGCTCGTGCCGGTAGGACCCTCGGGCGATCCGTCCGAGTTCGGGGAGCACCATCCGCCGGCACAAGGGCCCCGCGGCCTGCGAGAGCTCGAGGTCGCGCAGCAGGGCGACGTAGAGCGCGACGGCCTCCGGGTTCAGCGGTCGCGCCGAGAAGTGCGAGAACAACCGGTGCGGCAGGTGCCCCTCACGCAGCAGAGCAGCCCCGAGACCGGGGATCGCGAGGACCTCCTGGTGCCAGAGGTGCCGCATGCCGGGGAGCAGGTCGAACGAGAACCTCATCTGCGGGGGCGGCACCGCCAGCACCACCTGCGCAGAGAAGCGGTCGGGGGAGTCCAGAGCGAGCTGCCACGCGGTGATCGCCCCCATGTCGTGGCTCACGAGTCGAACCCGGTCGAGTCCGAGCGTGTCGAGCAGCGCCGTGACGTCCTCGGCGCGACGCGTCCGGGTGATCGCCCCGACGGGCAGGTCGCTCCATCCCTCGCCTCTCAGATCCGGAGCGACCGCCCGATACCCGGCATCGGCGAGCACAGGCATCAGCTCGCGCCACTCCCACCACGTCTGTCCGAATCCCGACAGCAGGAGCACCGGGTCGCCCGACCCCATCGTGGCGACGTGCATGGTCCCGTCCGGCAGGCCCACGAACCTGTGATCGACCCCGGCGACGACCGGCATGGGGAGAGCGGTGGTCATGTCGCACCTGCCTTGACCCTGATATCGGTGGTGCAGCAACGCTACAACCGGACGCGCCGCGCCGGTAGTGCCCATGTCCCCTCTGAAGGAGGTGGCAGGGTCCACCTCCGGGCGAAGTCGGGGACGGTCGGGTCGTCACACCCGGCGTGGACCTCCGCGGGCCGGGGCCGGCGCCGTGCGGGCGGTCGTGGTGGTCGTCGGTGCGGCAGGAGCCCGCGTGCCCCGGGGTGCTGCGACAGGAGCGGTGGCCACGACGAGCGAAGCGAACTGCTCCGTGGCCGAGGCGCGACCAGTCAGGACGTGGACCGTTCCTCCGGGACGCGGGCCGTCCGGTGCGCCCCGGCGGCGTCCATGCCCAGTGATGCCGCCACGGCCAGGGCCGCCATCCGCCGCCGGGGGTGGGCCGCACCGAGTCGGACGAGACCGCACTCCAGGGCCGCGTCGGCCCACAGCGACGCGGCCTGGACCCCGCACGTCGCCAGACCGAGGCACAGCGGCACCGTCAGCCGCACCGTGACCGGCGCGGAGCGGACCCTCTCCGCGGACACCTGCGGCGGCCGGGGCCGCGGGGCCCGGGTGAGCCGGGCCACGACGTGGACCAGGACGGGGAGACCGATGAGCGGCACCGGCCACCACGGTGTGCGCGGTTCGACGGCGGGCGCGTCCCGCAGTCACCACAGCGCCATCGGCATCGCGGTGACCAGGACCGCCGCGGCCGGGACGGTGCGGGGTCAGGAGTCGGGGACGACCGTTCCCCCGAGATCCTCCTGCAGCTGCTGCAGCGATGCTTCGTTCGGCGAGATGATGACCCAGTTCTCCGCGTGCAGGAACGGGATCCGTCCCCTGCCGTCGAGGGTGGCCAGGAGGCCCTCCATGCTCTGCTCGGAGCCGGCGACCGCCATCCCCATGCTGCCGTTGGTGCAGTCCAGGAAGGTGGTTCCCGGATCGTCCGGGGCGGACAGCTGGTCCGTGCCCGGGCACTCGACACCGGCATCGACGACGTCCTCGCGCAGCGCCGTGGCGTCGTCGTACGTCTTGGCGGGTCCGTTCACCATGGCTTGGATGTCGGCGGACGTCGGCCCGCAGCCGGTCAGCGCCAGGGCGGGGAGGAGAAGCAGGGGGGCAGCAGTACGGCGCACGGGAGGCTCCGGTCGTCGGGGGTCGAGCATGGGCGGGGGTTCGGGCGCACAGGTGCACGGACGGACGCCCGCACCGATCCTATGCGGTCGGCCGACGACGCCGGGAGGGCTCCCGGCGAGTGTGACGGCCGGCGGTGGTCCACGGGGGTCCGCCGCCGTCCTCGTCCCGGCCGGTCCGGGGCCGGTGGGGGCACTCCCGCAGGCCGGGCCGCCGCGACGGGTCCGCGGGCCCGCCGGCCGGCGGGACCGGTTCAGGCGGTCCCGAGGAGCGCGGCGAGCCACTGGGCGTGCCCCAGGCACGCGGGCACACCGGCGGCCAGCAGGGCCACCGCCGTGGCGGACACGGCCCGGGTGAGGTGGTTCCGGGCGGAGGCGCGGGACGCGGGGGACCGGCGGCGTGCGGCCGGCGCCAGGTCCAGACCGGCCTGCACCAGGCTCCACAGGGCCGTGGCGCCGGAGCCGGCGACGAGGAAGCAGCCGTAGAGGAGGACGGCGCCGGGCAGCTGGTCCATGGCGGGGCGTTCCGCGACTCAGTCCGCGAGCACGGCCGCGGCCAGGCCCACGGCGAGCACCACGACCACGGCCCAGGTGAGGCGGTAGGCCTGTCGGTAGTGCTCGGCGCGGCGCAGCTCGAGCCACGCGGTCGTGGACGGCGCGAGGAGCGCCCCCGGCGCGGTCCGCGAGCGGTGCAGCCGCTGCAGCGCCCCGAGGTAGCGGCTCCAGTGGAGGACGGCGAGGGCCCCGACGGCGAGCAGCACCGGGATCGCGGCCAGCGGGACCCACTGGGCGGGGTGCTCGGGCATGGCGGGCCTCCGGGACGGGACGACGAGTTCTTCCCCCCAGCATGTATGCAGAAGCAAAGACATGTCTGTCCGCACTCCTGGGGAGGGGGGAGCACGGCGAGGGCAGCCGGAGGAACTCCCGGCACGCCCTCGGCTTAAGCACAGCAGTTCTCATGCTTCCGTGGTGCTCGCGTTGCTAAGCTGGACGCACATCACGCACATCAGTGCCACGGAAGGACCCATAAATGGCCGGCGGTAACCCGCTTCTCCGCGATCTCTCGAAGCCGGGCGCAGGCAGCGCCCAGTCCTACGGGAACCAGTACGGACAGACCTCCTACGGAACCCCCCAGCAGCAGCCCGGCTACGGGCAGTCCGGCTACCAGCAGGGCGGCTACGGCCGGCCGCAGCAGGGCAACCCGTACTCGGCCGAGCGCCTCGACTCGATGTACAACGCCCCGGCCGCCGGGACGAACCAGACCGGCCGGATGACGTACGACGACGTCATCATGCGCACCGCCACGGTGCTCGGCACCGTGGTCCTCGGCGCGCTCGCCGGCTGGATCATGCCGGTGCTGACCATCCCCGGTGCCCTGATCGGTCTCGTCCTCGGTCTGGTCAACGCGTTCAAGCGCGAGCCGTCGCCCGCGCTGATCCTCGCCTACGGCCTGTTCCAGGGCATGTTCCTCGGCGGCATCTCCGGGATGTTCGAGGCGATGTACCCGGGCATCGTGGTGCAGGCCGTCATCGGCACCATCGCCGTGTTCGTCTCGGTGCTGGTGCTCTTCCGCTCCGGCAAGGTCCGCGCCTCCCCGCGCGCCACCAAGATCTTCATGGTCGCGCTCATGGCGTACGTCGTCTTCGCGCTGGTCAACCTGGGCGCGGTCCTGCTGTTCGGCTTCAACATCCGCACGGACAGCCCGCTGGGTCCCTGGCTGGGCCTGCTCATCGGGGCCGTGGCCATCCTGCTCGCGGCCTACAGCTTCGTGCTGGACTTCGACAACATCAAGCGCGGCGTCGAGGTCGGCGTCCCCGAGAAGATGGCCTGGTCCGCCGCCTTCGGCCTGACGGTCACGCTGATCTGGACCTACGTCGAGATCCTGCGCATCCTGGCGATCATCCGGGAGATGACCTCGAGCTAGGTCGTCCCCGACCGCGACGGCCCGTCATCCGCACACCGCGGGTGACGGGCCGTCGTCGTGTGCCGGCACGCGGGGCCAGGGTCGGGCGCCGTGGTGTCAGTGGTAGGAGATGCGGGGTCCGGGCGTGGGGCGGGTGGCCGTGTGCTCGGCGGAGACGCCGCGGGTCGGGCGGCCCACGAAGAGCCAGCCGAGCAGCTTCTCCTGGTCCGCCAGCCCGTAGAAGGCGCGGACGGCGTCCTCGCCCTCGCCGTCGCGCCGCGCCCACACGGTGCCCCAGCCGGCGGCCCAGAACGCGGCCTCCAGCAGGGGGCGGGCCCCGTGCGCCGCGACCAGCTGCTCCTTGCGGGGGACGTCCAGGGCGTCGTCCGGGCTGAAGATCAGCGCGCAGCCCACGCCTCCGGTGCTCGCCCACTTCAGGGCGCCCCGGAACGCCGCGAGCCGGCGCAGCTGCTTGCCCTTGAGCCGGGGGAAGGGGGCGGACATGTTGGGGACCCGGGTCATGCCCGCCAGGGCCGCCGCCAGCTCCGGGGCCGAGCGCCGGGTGGTGACGGCCACCCGCCAGCTCAGTCCCGGGTCGGCGGCCGCGGTCCCTCCGGCGGCACGGAGCACGGCCTCCAGCTCCTCCCGCGGAGGAGCGTCCGGGGTCAGGGCGGGAGCCGGGCGGCGCTGGGCGAGGACGCGGAGGAACGTGCGTGACATGACGCCAGTCTTCCACCGAGCGCACGCCGGCGCAGGGAACGGCGCCTCGGGGGCGTCCACCGGTCCCTGCCGGGGGCGGGCGTGCCAAGATGTTGCCATGCCATCGACATCGCACGACGCCGAGCGCCCCTCGCGGCCGGGACCCGGCACCGAGCTCCCGCCGCTGCACGGCAACGCCGCCGGGGGCGTCGCCGTGTCGGTGCGGGTCGCCGCGGCGTGGTCGTGGCGGCTCATCATCATCCTCGCGGCCGTCGGGCTCCTGGGCTACATGATGTCGACGATCACCGTGGTCATCATTCCCGTGCTCGTCGCGGGTCTGCTCGCGGGACTCCTGTTCCCGCTGGTGAAGTGGCTGCGGGGACGGCACGTGCCGGCGGCGCTGGCCTCGGGCATCGCCGTCCTCGTGCTCATCGGGCTCGTGACGGGCCTGCTCGTGCTGGCCGGCCGGCAGATCGTCCTGGGCTTCGCCCGGTTGTCCGAGAACGTGGTGGTCGGCACCCAGCAGCTGCTGGGCTGGCTCGAGGACGGGCCCCTGAACCTCAGCGCGGACAGCGTGAACGACTGGATCGACGACCTCGGCACCACGGTGCAGGACAACAGCGAGGCCGTCCTCTCGGGGGCCATGTCCTTCGGCTCGACCGCGGGCAACGTGCTGACCGGCATCATCATCATGCTCTTCACCCTGCTGTTCTTCCTCATGGACGGGGAGCGGATCTGGCTCTTCCTCGTCCGGCTCTTCCCGGTCAGCGCGCGGCGGGCCGTCAACGGCGCCGGCCGTCGCGGCTGGACCTCGCTCGTGCAGTACGCGCGGATCCAGGGGTTCGTGGCGTTCGTGGACGCCGTCGGCATCGGGCTCGGGGCGGCCCTGCTCGGGGTCCCGCTCGCGCTGCCCATCGGCATCCTGGTGTTCCTGGGCTCGTTCATCCCGATCGTGGGTGCCGTGGTCACGGGTGCCGTGGCCGTGCTCGTCGCCCTCGTGGCCAACGGGTTCGGGACCGCGCTGGCCATGCTCGCCGTGGTGCTGCTGGTGCAGCAGATCGAGTCCAACGTCCTGCAGCCGCTCGTGATGGGCCGCGCGGTCTCCTTGCACCCCCTCGCGGTCTTCCTCGCCGTCGCGTCCGGCACGATCCTCTTCGGCATCGCCGGGGCGCTGTT
Source organism: Kocuria kalidii (assembly GCF_044462225.1). NCBI lineage: Bacteria > Bacillati > Actinomycetota > Actinomycetes > Micrococcales > Micrococcaceae > Kocuria > Kocuria kalidii. Next base: position 23,893 of record NZ_JBISWJ010000055.1, read on the forward strand.
CGCGGTGCCGGTGATGGCCTTCCTGAACACCGTCGTGCGCTATCTCGTGGGCGGGCGGTGGCGCGAGGACGACGAGGTCCCCTGGGAGCCGTACTACTTCCCGTGGGAGATCAAGAAGCACGCGCGCAAGAACGAGCTCACCCGGGAGCAGATCATGGCCGAGCTCCAGCGCTTCCGCCGGACCCGGGCCAAGGAACGGTTGCAGGCCGCGCTCAAGCGCCGCCGCAAGGACCCCCGCGCCGACGACGCCGCGGAGACCGCGCCGGGAACCCCGTCCGGACCCGCGCCCGGGGACGGGCCGGGAGCCGCGCCCGGGGGCGGGCCGGAGAGCCGGACGGCCATCGGCGGCGGCGCTCCCGCCGCACCCGGGCGGTCGGCGGGCAACGACTAGGATGGGGACCGCGTCCGCCGCCGGCGGGCGCGTCCGCCGCGACCGGGCCCAGCGGGTCCGCCACGGTCCCGCACCGACGCACCGACCGGGAGAGTAGACCCACCGTGAGCCTGGCCGAACTGCCCGTCCGCCTCTCCGACATCGAGGACGCCGCCGCGCTCCTCGAGGGCGTGATCGACCGCACCCCGCTGGCGCACTCCCGGGCACTGTCCCGCCTGGTGGGCTGCGAGGTCAACCTCAAGGCCGAGAACCTCCAGCGGGCCGGCTCCTTCAAGGTCCGCGGCGCCTACGTGCGGATGGCCAAGCTCACCGACGAGGAGAAGGCGCGCGGCGTGGTCGCCGCCTCGGCCGGCAACCACGCCCAGGGCGTCGCCCTCGCCGCCGACAAGCTCGGCATCACCGCGCGCATCTACATGCCGCTGGGCGCCGCCCTGCCCAAGATCGCCGCGACCCAGGACCACGGCGCCGAGGTGATCCTGCACGGCACCAGCGTGGACGAGGCCCTCGCCGAGGCCCAGCGCCACGCCACGGCGACGGGCGCGGTGTTCGTCCACCCCTTCGACCACCCGGACATCGTGGCCGGGCAGGGCACGCTCGGCCTCGAGGTGCTGGACCAGGTGCCCGACGTCGACACCGTCATCACCGGCGTGGGCGGCGGGGGGCTGCTCGCCGGCATGGCCGTGGCGGTCAAGGCCCGGGCGGAGCAGCTGGGCCGGCCCATCCGGCTCATCGGGGTGCAGGCGGAGAATGCCGCCGCCTATCCGCCCTCCCTCGCGGGGGACGCGCTCGTGACCCTCGACCGGGTCTCGACCATCGCGGACGGCATCGCCGTGGGCAAGCCCGGGCAGCTGCCGTTCAGCATCATCAAGGAGCTCATCGACGACGTCGTGACCGTCTCCGAGGACTCCCTCGCCCAGGCGCTGATCTTCCTGCTCGAGCGCAACAAGCTCGTGGTCGAGCCCGCCGGGGCCGTCGGCGTCGCGGCCCTGCTGGACGGGCGCCTGCAGGCCGCGTACCCGGACCTCGGCAACACCGTGGTGGTCCTGTCGGGCGGCAACGTCGACCCCATGCTCATGCTCAAGGTCATCCAGCGGGGCCTGTCCGCCGCGGGCCGCTACATGACCATCAGGATGATGCTCACCGACCGCCCGGGCGAGCTCGCGCGCATCTCCCAGCTCATCGCGGTCCAGGACGCCAACGTCACCGGCGTGGACCACACCCGGATCGGCGGTTCGCTCAGCCTGGGCGACGTGTCGATCACGATCGACATGGAGACCAAGGGGCACGAGCACTGCCGCCAGGTCCTCCGGGCGCTCGAGGCGCAGGGCTACCACCCCGTCGTCGTGCACTGAGCGGGGCACGCCCCTGACGCGCACCGAGCGCGGCGCGCCCCGACGACGACGGCGCCGGTCCCCGCGGGGACCGGCGCCGTGGAGCGGGAGGCGGCGTCAGGAGCGGCGCCGGCCGCTGAGGTAGGTGGCGAAGGCGCCGACGAACGTCGCGAAGACGAAGATGTTGCGCAGGCTGCCCGGTTCGCCCGCGGCCGGGTCGTCCTGACCCGCGACGTGCAGCACGACGGCCACGACCGCGAGCACCGCCGTCAGGACCATCAGGGTCCTGGTGCCGGGGCCGGGGCTGCGCAGCCAGTGCGTCGTCACGGGCGGCTCAGACCCGGAACGGCTTGGCGTCGAGGATCTTGACCGGGATCTCCTTGCCGTTGGGGGCGGTGTAGGACAGCTCGTCGCCGACCTTGTGGCCGGAGATGGCGGAGCCCATCGGGGACTTCTCGGAGAAGACCTCGAGCTCGCTGCCGGCGGCCAGGTCCTCGGCCACCTCGCGGGAGCCGATCAGGAAGGTCATCTCCTCACCCGCGATCTCCGCGGTGACGACCATGCCCGGCTCGACGATGCCGTCGTCCGCCGGGGCCTCGCCGACCTGGGCGTTCTCGAGCAGGCCCTTGAGGTGGGCGATGCGCCCCTCGTTCTTGCTCTGCTCCTCGCGAGCGGCGTGGTAGCCGCCGTTCTCCTTGAGGTCGCCCTCCGAACGCGCCTGGTCGATGCGCTCCACGATCTCCTGCCGGTACGGACCGGAGATGTGGTCGAGCTCCTTCTGCAGGCGGTCGTAGGCCTCCTGGGTCAGCCAGGCGCCGGTCTTGTTCGTGGTGGTCACAGTCTCTCCTCGGTGGACGGGCGGTCGGGCCGCGGTGGGTCGCCCGGGACGTCCGGGCGGGGCCGCGGTGGACCGGGACGACGGCGTGGGGGCCGCCGCGGTACGGGGGTCCGCTACGCAAAGACCCCGCCCCGGTGCAGGTCGTCCGTGCGGACGGGTCCGGCTGCCGGGGACGGGGATTCCTGCCCCCAGTCTAGGCGGGCCGGGCGGACAAGCCCAACGCCGGGTGACGACGGCGACACATCGGCGCCCCGTCCGCCGCCCGGCTCAGCCCTCGACCCAGCAGGAGTCCACGACCGCCGTGGTCGCCAGGTTGGTGGTGCGCACGGCCGCCCGGTGGGAGCTCGTCCCGGCGTCGCTCAGCCGGTCCTCCGGCACGGACCCGACGGTCACCTCGGCCCAGCCGACCACGGCGTACTCCTGGTTGAGCGCCTGCACCGCGCACGTCACGACGTCCTCGGGGCGCTTGGTGAGCTCGAAGTCGGCCGTGGCCCGGGCCTCGGAGACCACCTCGAAGCCGATGTCCTTGAACGTGGGGGCGCTCTGCCGCGCGAGCACCACCCAGACGGCGAAGACGGCCGTGAGCAGCGTGACCGCCAGCACGATGCCGATCCAGCCGCGCGGACCGATCCGGTGCTCGTGGCGGGAGGCTCCGTAGCGGTTCCGGAGCAGGTCGGGGGAGTCGATGGACACGTCGGCCTCGGGTGTCGGGGACAGGGGGCGGCGCCGGGCACGGCACCGCCGCTCCACTGTAGCCGGGCCTCCTGGGAGCGGACCGGGCGCGGGCCGTGCCGGGGAGCGCGTAAAATGGACGGCGGTCCGTGCCCGCACCGGCCGCGCCCCCGTACTCCCGACCGTTCCCGAGAGGACCTCCCGAGTGACCTCCCTGTCAGAGATGCGCCTGCTGGCCGTCCACGCCCACCCCGACGACGAGTCGAGCAAGGGCGCCGCGACCATGGCCCACTACGTCCGGCAGGGGGCCGAGGTCATGGTGGCCACGTGCACCGGCGGGGAGCGCGGCTCGATCCTCAACGCGGAGATGGAGGGCCACCCGTACGCCGAGCGGGACCTCAGCGGGCTGCGCCGGCTGGAGATGGCGCAGGCGGCCGCGTCGCTGGACGTCCAGCACCGGTGGCTCGGCTTCATGGACTCGGGTCTGCCCGAGGGGGACCCGCTGCCGCCGCTGCCGTGGGGCTGCTTCGCCCTGCAGCCCCTCGAGCGCGCGGCCGCACCCCTGGTCCGGCTCGTGCGCGAGTTCCGCCCGCACGTGATCCTCACCTATGACGAGAACGGCGGCTATCCGCACCCCGACCACATCCAGACGCACAACGTGTCCGTCGAAGCGTTCCGCGCCGCCGGGGACCCGGAGCGGTACCCGGGCCTCGGCGAGCCGTGGGCCCCGCAGAAGCTCTACTACGACCGGGCGTTCAACCTCGAGCGCTTCCTGGCCCTGCACGAGGCCCTCGAGGAGCGCGGTCTGCAGTCCCCGTACGCGGCCCGGATCGCGATGCTGCAGGAGAGCGACCCGGAGGGCCACCGCCCGCCGGCGCCCCGCCACGACACCACCACCCGGGTGCGGTGCGCGGAGACGTTCGCGGCGCGGGACGAGGCCCTGCGCAGCCACCGCACCCAGGTGGCGCCGGACGGGATGTTCTTCGCCGTCTCCTCCGAGCTGCAGGCCGAGGTGTGGCCGTGGGAGGACTACGTCCTGGCGGAGTCCCGGGTGCCGACCTCGCTGCCGGAGAGCGACCTGTTCGCCGGGATCGCGGGCTGAGCGAGGAGATGACCGCCGTGCCGACACTGTTCGCCCTCCTGCCCGCGATGGCGCCCAACCCGATCGACGAGGGCACCCTGCGGCCCGGGCTGGACCCGAGCCAGGTGACCCCCGGAGTGCTGGGCTTCCTCATGACGCTGCTGCTGGCCGTGGCCGTCATCCTCCTCGTGCGGGACTTCAACCGCCGCAACCGGCGCCTGCGCTACCGCGCGGAGTACGCCGAGCGCCGCGCCGCCGAGGAGCGGGTGGGCGGCTACGCCCAGGACGACGCTGCCGGCACCGACCGTGCGGGAGCCGGTCGCGCCGAGGGCGACGTCTCCGGTGAGGACCCGGCGCCGCGGGCCGAGGGCCCGGAGGGTCCCGACCGGCGCGGCTGAGACCGGGGCCCGCCCGCGGGCCCGTGAGCAGGACCCGAGATCCGAGGAGCCACCGTGCCCAACCGATTGACCGGACAGTCCTCCGCCTATCTGCGCCAGCACGCGGACAACCCCGTGGCCTGGCAGCCGTTCGACGACGCCGCGTTCGCGGAGGCCGCCCGCCGCGACGTGCCGGTGTTCCTCTCGGTGGGCTACGCCGCCTGCCACTGGTGCCACGTGATGGCCCACGAGTCCTTCGAGGACCCCGTGCTCGGCGCCTACCTCGACGAGCACTTCGTGCCGGTCAAGGTGGACCGCGAGGAGCGCCCCGACGTGGACGCGACGTACATGGCGGCCACGCAGCTGATCACCCGCCAGGGCGGCTGGCCCATGAGCGTGTTCCTCACCCCGGACGGGCGCGCCTTCCACGCGGGCACCTACTTCCCGCCCCGGCCGGCCCACGGCACGCCCTCCTTCCGGCAGGTGCTCGAGGCCGTCGCCGGGGCGTGGTCCACCCGCCGCGACGAGCTCGAGCAGGCCGCGGACACCGTGGCCCGGGCCGTCGCCGGCCAGGCCGAGGACCTGCGCACCGCGCTCTCCGGCGCGGTGCCCGTGGCAGCGGAGCCGGAGGAGGACGGGACCGACCCGGCGGCAGCGGCCCTCGAGGTGCTGCTGCGGGACGAGGACCCCGTGCACGGGGGGTTCGGGGGCGCCCCGAAGTTCCCGCCCTCCACGGTGCTGCCCCTCCTGGAGCGGCTCGCCACCGGAGGGGCCCCCGGGGTCGCGGGCCGGGCCGGGGGCCTGCTCGGGCGGACCCTCGGCGCGATGCGCGGCTCCGCGCTGTTCGACCACGTGGGCGGCGGCTTCCACCGGTACTCGGTGACCAGGGAGTGGTCCCTGCCGCACTACGAGAAGATGCTCTACGACAACGCGCAGCTGCTGCGGGCCTACGCGCGCGCGGCGGCCCTCGATCCCGGCGCCGGCCACGGGCGGACCGCCGCGGACACGGCCGGGTTCGTGCTGCGCGAGCTGCGCCTGCCCGGCGGGGCCTTCGCGTCCTCCCTGGACGCGGACACGCCCTCCCCGGACGGCGACGTGCACAGCGGCGAGGGGGCCTACTACGTGTGGAGCCGGTCCGGGCTGCGCGAGGTCCTGGGTGCCGACCGCGGCACCGCCGTCGCCGACCTCATGGGCGTGGCGGCCGGACCACCCCGCCCCCTGCACCCGGGGCGCGTCCTCGACGACGACCAGCAGGCCCTGTGGGACGCCGCCCGGCCCGAGCTCGCGGCCGCGCGGGCCCGGCGCCCGGCACCGGCCCGGGACGACAAGGCCGTGGCCGGCTGGAACGGCATGACGGTCACCGCCCTCGCCGAGGCCGGGGTGCTGCTGGAGGACCCCGCGCTCCTGCTCGCCGCCGAGCAGGCCGCGGGACAGCTGTGGGAGGTGCACTGGGACGGATCCCGCCGCCGGCTGGCGCGCACGAGCCACGCGGGCTCGGCCGGGCACTCGATCGAGGGCCTGCTGGAGGACTACGCGATGGTCGCCGAAGGCTTCCTGGCCCTCTACCGCGCCACCGGCGCGACGCCGTGGTACGAGCGGGCCCGGGAGCTCGCGGACGTCGCCGCGGAGCGCTTCTCGCACCCGGCACCGGACGGCGGGCCGGACGCACCGGAGCGGGTCTGGTCCGACCTGGCGGACGTCCCCGCGCCGCTCCTGGCGGCCGGCGGCTCGGGGCGGGCCGACCCCCTCGACGACGTCACCCCGGCCGGGACGGCCGTGCTCGCCGCCGTGCTCGTGGAGCTGTGGGTCCTCGAGGAGGACGAGAGCCGGGCGCGGCCGGTCCCGTCGCTGCTGGGGCCCCTCGAGCTGCTGGCCCGCCGCTCGCCCCGCAGCGCGGGCCGGGCCCTCGCGGTGCAGGCGGAGCTGGGGGCCGCCCCGGTCCACGTGGTGCTCGCGGGCGGGACCGCCGAGGACAAGCTCGCGGCGCGGCGCGCCGTGGGACCCGCCGCGGTCCTGACCACCCGGGTGGTGGACGCCGACGCGCCGGGGGCGCCGGGCTCGGCCCGCGGCAGGACGGCGCCCGGCGGGCGGTTCACGGTCCACGTGTGCCGGGACTTCGCCTGCCGCGCCCCCGTCCACTCGGTGGCGGAGCTGCAGGAGCAGCTGGGCGGGGCCCCCGGCCTCAGTTGAGCATCGCGACCATGATCGCCACGTAGTGCAGCACGAAGCCCAGGACCGTGCAGGCGTGGAAGATCTCGTGGAAGCTGAACACCTCGGGCAGCAGGCGGGGGCGCTTGGTGGCGTAGACCACCGCCCCGGTGATGTAGGCGGCCCCGCCGACCGCGGTGAGCGTGGCAGCGGCCGGGCTCGTCTCCCAGAACTGGGGGAGGTAGACGAGGGCCAGGCAGCCCATCACCACGTACAGCGGGGTGTAGAGCCAGCGGGGCGCGAAGGTCCACAGCAGCCGGAAGGCCACGAGCCCGGCCGCGCAGGACCAGATCACGACCAGCAGCAGCCGGGACTGCTCCGGGGCCAGGAGCGCGACGGCCAGCGGCGTGTAGGTCCCCGCGATCAGCAGCGCGATGTTCGAGTGGTCCATCCGGCGCAGGACCATGTGCAGCCGCCGGGGCCAGTAGGCGCGGTGGTAGATCGCCGACACGCCGAACAGCAGGATCCCCGTCACGCCGTACACGGCGCACGCGATCCGCAGCTCGGTGGTGGGGGCCAGCAGGATCGCCACGAGCCCCAGGACGACGACGACGGGCGTGAAGCTGGCGTGGATCCAGCCCCGCCACGCCGGCTTGTGCTCCACGAGGTCCTCGATCCGGTGCTCGATCGACTTCCCGACGTGGCCGGCGGCCCGGTCGGCGCCGTGCGCGTGTTCCATGATGTTCCTCCCGCCGTGCGGTGCGTGGGTCCGTCCGCTCCTCCACCGGGTAGTTTAGGAGGCGTCCCCGGGAGTCGGCCGGGTCCGTGACCGCCACCACGTCCGGGACCGTGGCCCCCACCACGATCCGGCAGCACGACCCGGGACCACGACCGACACCGCGAGCGACCCTGCGAGCGGCCCTGCGAGCGAGAACCCGGGAGGATCCGACGATGCCCAAGCCACGGCCGCTCTACCGGTTCTACGAGCGACGGCTCTCCACGCGTCTCGATCATCGGCGGCTGCCCAAGCACGTCGGCGTCCTCGTGGACGGCAACCGGCGGTGGGCCAAGCAGTTCGGCGCCTCCACGGCGGACGGGCACAAGGCCGGGGCGCAGAAGATCGTCGAGTTCCTCGGCTGGTGCCGCGAGCTGGACATCGAGGTGGTCACCCTCTACATCCTCTCGACCGAGAACCTCAAGCGCCCGGCGGCGGAGCTGGAGCCCCTGCTCGAGATCATCTCGGACCTCATGGACACCCTCCGCGAGGCCGGCATCTGCCGGGTCCAGCCCGTGGGCGCCCTCGAGATGCTGCCGCCGCGGCTCGCGGAGTGCCTCGCCGACCTCACGGAGCGCACCGCGGACAACGCCGGACCGCACCTGAACATCGCGGTCGGCTACGGAGGCCGGCAGGAGATCGTGGACGCCGTCCGGGAGGTCCTCACCAAGGCCCTCGACGCCGGCGCGGACGTCCGGGAGCTCGCCCGGAGCCTGTCCGTGGAGGACATCTCCGAGCACCTCTACACGCGCGGGCAGCCGGATCCGGACCTGCTCATCCGCACCTCGGGCGAGCAGCGGCTGTCCGGGTTCCTCATGTGGCAGTCCGCCTACAGCGAGTACTACTTCTGCGAGGCGCTGTGGCCGGACTTCCGGCGGGTGGACTTCCTGCGGGCCCTGCGCGACTACGCGTCCCGGCAGCGACGCTTCGGCGGCTGAGCCCGCCGTCACCGCTCGCGGCACCGCGCGCGCCGTCGACCTGCTCCGCGTCCCTCCCGCGTCCCGTCTGCGTCCCTCCCGCGTCCTGCTCCGCGTCTCTCCCGCGTCTCTCTTTGCGCCCCGTCAGCATCCCGCGTCGGTCCCCCGCCGCCGCGCGGGCAATTTCCGCGCCGTTCACCGTTTCTGCTCGCGCGGCGGGGCCCGTCCGCATACGTTGTCCTCAGGTGGACGGCGCGGACGCCGCCCACCGCACCGAGTGGGAAGGGCCGCCATGAGCATCTCCAAGAACCAGGAGCGCATCGTCGACATCTCCGCCCCCCTGGGCGCCGGGGTGCGCTCCTACGTGATCGACACCTCGGTGCTGCTGTCGGACCCGAGGGCGATCCTGCGCTTCGCCGAGCACCAGGTGGTGCTCCCGGTCATCGTGATCACCGAGCTGGAGGGCAAGCGGCACGACCCGGAGCTGGGCTACTTCGCCCGCCAGGCCCTGCGCCTGCTCGATGACCTGCGCGTGGAGAACGGCGGGCTCAACCGGCCCGTGCCCCTCGGGGAGCAGGGCGGGAGTCTCGTGGTGGAGCTCAACCACGTCTCGGACACCGTCCTGCCCGTGAGCTTCCGGCTCAAGGACAACGACTCCCTCATCCTGGCCGTCGCCCTGAGTCTCGCGAACGAGGGCAGGGACGTGTGCATCGTCTCCAAGGACCTGCCGATGCGGGTCAAGGCCTCGGCGCTGGGTCTCGAGGCCGAGGAGTACCGGGCCGAGTGGGTCGGCTCCGACATCGAGTGGTCCGGGACCGCCGCGCTCGACGTGCCCGACGACGTCGTGGACCGGCTCTACGGCGGCGAGGCCGTCGTGGTCCCCGGTGCCGAGGGGCTGCCGGCCAACACCGGCCTGACCCTGCACTCCGTGCGCGGCAGCGCCCTGGCCCGGGTCCGCGCCGACGGCTCCGCCCGGGTGGTGCGCGGTGACCGGGACGTCTTCGGCGTGCACGGGCGCTCCGCCGAGCAGCGGCTCGCGATCGACCTCCTGCTGGACCCCGACGTGGGCATCGTGTCGCTGGGCGGGCGCGCCGGCACCGGCAAGTCGGCCCTGGCCCTGTGCGCGGGGCTCGAGACGGTCATGGAGCGCCGCGAGCACCGCAAGGTCATGGTCTTCCGTCCCCTCTACGCCGTGGGCGGCCAGGAGCTCGGCTACCTCCCCGGCTCCGAGGAGGAGAAGATGAACCCGTGGGGCCAGGCCGTCTTCGACACCCTCGGGGCGCTCGTCTCGCAGGAGGTCGTCGAGGAGGTGCTCGACCGGGGCATGCTGGAGGTGCTGCCGCTGACGCACATCCGCGGCCGGTCCCTGCACGACGCCTTCGTGATCGTGGACGAGGCGCAGTCCCTCGAGAAGAACGTGCTGCTCACCGTGCTGTCCCGCATCGGCCAGAACTCCAAGGTGGTCATGACCCACGACGTGGCCCAGCGCGACAACCTCCGCGTCGGCCGTCACGACGGGGTGACCGCCGTCGTCGAGGCGCTCAAGGGACACCCGCTCTTCGGCCACGTCACCCTCACGCGCTCGGAGCGCTCGCCGATCGCCGCTCTGGTCACGGAGGTCCTGGGGGACCTGGACGGCTGATCCGCGTCCGCGCCGGGGCCGGACGCCGCGGTGGGCTCCGGCGTCCGCGGGCGGTCGTCCCACCGGCCTGGCCCGCCCCGGACCGGCCGCACCCGGACCGGTTTGCCCCGGACCGGCGCGGGCCGGGCAGGGCCGGGCCGGTGCCCCGCTCCGGGGCTGCGGCTCGGGGCGGCGTTCTCAGGGGCGCACGGGCCAGGGCAGGTGCCTGCTGACGTCCGTCAGGTCGAGGCGCACGGAGTCGAAGAGGTCGTCGATGAAGTACTCGTCGACCGCCTCGACCATGAGGTCGTGGCCCGTGCCGGCCAGCGGCCCCTCGAGCACCTCGGAGCGCACGCAGATCGCCGTCCGCTCGTCGAGGAGCACGCGGGTGCGGGCCGGGGCGAGCGGGTGACCCGGTGTGGCGGGAGCGTAGGCGTGGCCGGGGGTGACCACGGCGCCGCGGACGCGCCGCCCGTGGTGGGTGCCGGTGCTGACGTCCTCGACGGTGCAGGGCCGCCGCTCCGGCAGGTAGTACGGCACGGGGGCGTCCCCGGCCAGCTCGACCGGGTCGAGGATGGCCTGCCAGCGCCCGCCGCCGAAGACGGGATCGCCGTAGGCCGCCTCGGGCCGGCGCTCGACCAGCCCCGTGTCCGTGAACACCGGTGCCACGAGCTGCGGCGCGAGCAGCCACGAGGCCGTGGTCGAGGCGACGTAGAAGTCGTCGCGGGACTGCTCCTTCGTGGTGGCCGTGTAGAGCGGGGCGCGGTCCAGCGTCTCGACGCGCAGCCCGTCCGGGCGGCGGACCCAGGCCCGGACGGGCTCGCGGGGGGCGGCGTCCGCCGGGACCAGCCAGGACAGCACGAAGCGCACGGTGTCCCAGCGCCACGGGGAGGAGCGGCACAGCGCCGAGAACTCGTCCGGGTCGGTGGGGGCGGGGACAGGGGAGCGGTGCATGCTCCCAGTCTAGGGAGGGCGCGGTGCGTGCACAGGCGCCCCGTGCCGGTGGGCGTGCGGGCTACGATGCCCGGTGTGGGCGCCTTCCTGAGCGAGCAGTTCGCCCGCGGGGACCCCGCCGGCTGGGCTGCTGGGCTGCTCGCGGTGCTCGGCGCCGCCGTGCTGGCGGGTGCGTGCGCGTGGCTGTGGCGCACGGACGTGCGCGAGCACCGGCTGCCCGGCCGTCTCGTGCGCCCGCTCTACCCGGTGTGCGGGGTGCTGCTGGGCGCGGCCGCGGTGGTGGCCGGCGAGCCCGTCCGGCTGCTGTGGATGCTGTGGGGCCTGGTCCTCGTGGGCGGGGTCTACGTCCTGCTCCGCGTGCTGCACCCCGCCGGGATGGGCATGGGCGACGTGCGGCTCTCCGGGCTGCTCGGCATGTGCCTGGGCTTCGCCTCCGTCTGGCACGCCGTGCTGGGCGCGGTGGCGGGGTTCGTGGTCGGCGGACTCGCCGGGGCCGCGCTCCTGGCCCTGGGCCGGGTGGACGCCCGCTCCCGGGTGGCCTTCGGTCCGGCCATGATCACCGGGGCCCTCGGAGTGCTGGTGCTGCTCTGACCCGCGCCGGCCTGCCAGAATGGCCGGAGCCCGTCCCGCGACCCTGCACGAGGAGCGCCCATGCCCACCCCCGAGTTCGTCCTGTCCCTGCGGGAGAAGATCGGCCAGGACCTGCTGTGGCTGCCGGCGGTCACCGCCGTGGTGCTGCGCGAGGACGGCCGGGTGCTGCTGGCCCGGCGCAGCGACAACGGCAACTGGGGGCTGGTGAGCGGGATCGTGGAGCCCGGCGAGGAGCCGGCGGTCACGGCGGTGCGGGAGTGCCTGGAGGAGACCGGCGTCGTCGCCGTCGTGGAGGACCTCGTGGCCGTCTCGGCGGGGGAGCCCGTGCAGTACCCCAACGGGGACCGCTGCCAGTTCCTGGACCACACCTTCCGCTGCCGCTGGGTCTCCGGCGAGGCCCGCGTCAACGACGACGAGTCGCTCGAGGTCGGCTGGTACGACCCGGGCCGCACCCCGCTGCTGCCGCCCCTCCAGCGTGCCCGCCTGGACGCGGCCCTGGCCCACGACGGCCGCGCACGCTTCGCGGTCTGAGCCCGCGACCCACCCGCACCGGCCGGTTCGCGGCAGCCGGACCCCGTCATGGACGCCCCCGAGAAACACAGCGTACTTACTTGTGAGCCGCAGCACACGTTCCTAGACTCGGAGACGTCCATCCGACGCGCACGAAACGAGCAAGGAGGAACAACATGGCGACAGGCGAGACCGGTTTCGACGACGTCACCTACGACCTGGTGTCCGTGCAGTACCACGCGCTCAAGGCAGGTCATGACTACGGCCAGTACGTGCGGGACGCCCGCAACGCCGGCCGTGACGACATCGCCGACTTCTTCGAGAAGGTGATGTCCGAGGACTCCGCACGGGCCCAGCAGTGCCACGAGTTCATCAAGGAGCTCTCCCAGTCCGACGAGTCCGGCCCGGCCGTCACGTCCTGACCCGCACTGCAAGTGCGGGCCGGGAGTGACGACGGCCACCGCACGACGCGAGGGGT
>NZ_JBISWJ010000056.1:0-5554 GCF_044462225.1 Kocuria kalidii
CGACCCCTCGGTGCTGAGCTGGCCGCTGCGGGCGACCCCTCGCGTCGTGGTGGTGCCGGGTCAGGCGCTGGGGCCCGTCATGGTGGTGACGTCCAGTGCCCGGTCCAGCTGCTCCTCGGTGAGCTTGCCGTCCTCGACGTAGCCCAGGGCGATCGTCGCCTCGCGCACCGTCATCTTGTTCGCCACGGCGTGCTTGGCGATCTTCGCGGCGGCCTCGTAGCCGATCGCCTTGTTCAGCGGGGTCACGATGGACGGGGACGCCTCGGCGAGGAACCGGCAGCGCTCCACGTTCGCCTCGAGCCCGTCGATCATCTTCTCCGCCATCACGCGCGAGGAGTTCGCGAGCAGGCGGACGGACTCCAGCAGCGCGGAGGCCATGACCGGGATGCCCACGTTGAGCTCGAACGCGCCGTTGGTGGAGGACAGGGACACGGTGGTGTCGTTGCCGATCACCTGCGCGCAGACCTGGATCGTGGACTCGCAGATCACCGGGTTGACCTTGCCGGGCATGATCGACGAGCCGGGCTGCAGGTCGGGGATGAGGATCTCGCCGAGCCCGGTGTTGGGGCCGGAGCCCATCCAGCGCAGGTCGTTGTTGATCTTCATGTAGCTGTAGGCGATGTTGCGCAGCTGGCCGGAGGCCTCGACCAGGCCGTCCCGGTTGGCCTGGGCCTCGAAGTGGTTGCGGGCCTCGGTGATCGGCAGCCCGGTCTCCTCGGCGAGGAGCTCGATCACCCGGGCGGAGAAGCCGGCGGGGGTGTTGATGCCGGTGCCCACCGCGGTGCCGCCCAGGGGGACCTCGGCCACGCGGGGCAGGGACGACCGGACCCGCTCGATGCCGTAGCGGACCTGCGCGGCGTAGCCGCCGAACTCCTGGCCCAGGGTCACCGGGGTGGCGTCCATGAGGTGCGTGCGCCCGGACTTCACGACGTCCTGGAACTCCGCGGCCTTCCGCTCGAGGGACTCGGCCAGCTGCGTCATGGCAGGGACCAGGTCGTTGATCAGCGCGCCCGTGACCGCGACGTGCACGGAGGTCGGGAAGACGTCGTTGGAGGACTGGGAGGCGTTGACGTGGTCGTTGGGGTGGACCTCGACGTCCGTGCCCTCGAGCGACTGGTTGGCGAGCGTCGCCAGGACCTCGTTGGTGTTCATGTTGGAGGACGTCCCGGAACCGGTCTGGAAGACGTCGATCGGGAAGTGCTCGTCGTACTGTCCCGTGGCGACCTTGTCCGCGGCGTCCGCGATGGCCCGGGCGCGCTCGTCGTCGAGCACCCCCAGCTCCGCGTTCGCCCGGGCGGCGGCCTTCTTGATCTGTGCCAGCGCGACGATGTGCTGGGGCTCGAGGGGCCTGCCGGAGATGGGGAAGTTCTCGACCGCGCGCTGGGTCTGGGCGCGGTACAGGGCGTTCGCGGGAACGCGGACCTCGCCCATGGTGTCGTGCTCGATGCGGTACTCGGTGGTCTCTGCGGTGCTGTCCGCCGTGGTGTTTGCCATGGCGCCAGTCTAGGACAGCCGCAGGTGACGCCCGGCACGGGCGGCCGCGGTGACCGTGCCGGGCGGGGCGGTCCCGCTCAGCGGCCCGGCAACCAGGTCCCGTGGCCGTGGACGAGCTCCGCCTCGCCGTCCTCGAGGTGGTAGAAGACGCCGACCACGGCGACCTGGCCGTTGGAGACCGCGTCGGCGACCACCCGGGACTGCTCCATCAGGCGCGACGCCGTCTGCTTGGTGTGCTCCACGACCGCCGAGTTGACGTCCTGCCGGCCGTGGCGCTGGGACTCGAGCACGGACGGCATGATCCGCTCGATCAGGTCGCGCTGGAAGCCCCGGGGCATCTGCCCGGAGCCGGCCACGCCGTGGGCCGCGGACACGGCCCCGCAGGAGTCGTGGCCGAGCACCATGATCAGGGGCGTGCCGAGGTTCGCGACCGAGTACTCGATCGAGCCCAGCACGGCGTCGTCGATGACCTGCCCGGCGGTGCGGATCACGAAGGCGTCCCCGAGTCCGAGGTCGAAGATGATCTCGGCGGCCAGCCGCGAGTCCGAGCAGCCGAAGATCGCGGCGAACGGGTTCTGCTGGTTGGCCAGGGACTGCCGGCGGGAGGCGTCCTGGTTGGGGTGCATGGACTCGCCCGCCACGAAGCGGGCGTTGCCCTCGCGCAGGCGCTGCCAGGCGGCGGCCGGGGTGCGGGGCGAGAAGTCCTCGGGGCGGGTGTCCGGTGTCATGGCGTCTCCGTGGGTTGTGGGGCGGGTGCGGCGGCGAGGTCCTCGGTCACGGCGGTCGCCAGCCGGTCCAGCTCGGCGCCGGGCGCGTCGCCCCGGAGCACCACCGTGGACCCGTCGACCTCGCCGGTGTACACGGTCAGCGGGTCCTGCCGGTCGGTCTCCTCGCGGACGTGCACGTCCCACGGCACGCCGCCGACCCGGACGGTGGTGGAGACGGGGACGGCCTCCGTCTGCTGGGCCAGCCACGTGGGGTCGGCCGCGGACGTCTGCACGAGTGCGATGAAGCTGCCCTGCGGGGTGGCCCAGCCGATCTCCCAGGAGGGCACCCCCTCGGCGGCGCCGCCGTTCCACCGGGCGTAGTTGGCGGTCCAGCCGTCCCCCGGCTCGGGCACGACCGGGGTGAAGGAGGCCTCGTCCGCGACGAAGGACGCCTCCCGCGCCACGTCGACGTCGGGGCGGTACGGCTGCGCGTCCGGACGGGGCTGGAGCCACACGAACGGCAGGACCAGCAGGAGCAGGACGGCCATCGAGATGATCATCCCCTGCACGGGGGCGTTGAGCCGCCGGGCCTGCTTCTCCGTGATCTGCGGCAGCGGCTGCGCCGGCGTGCGGGGACCGGACGGGGTCCCGGGGCCGGCGGCCGCGGGCTGCTCGGACACCGGGGGCTCGGCGGGGCTGTCGGGGGTCGAGGAGCTCACCCGTCCATTGTGCCCTGTCCGCCGGCCCCGGTGCGTCCGGTCCGGACGCACCGGGTCGCAAATGCGAGCCGTCTCGCGATCCGCGGGGGACCGGGAGATATGCTGGCAGGGACGCGGACCGCGCCGTGGCCGAGCCCGGCCCGGCGGTCCGCAGACCGCTAACTCGAAGGTGAGGAACAACGTGGCCGACACATCTCCCGGAACGACCGAGGCTCGCGCCAACAACATGGCAGACCGCAATCTGGCCATGGAACTGGTGCGGACGACCGAGGCCGCCGCGATCGCCGGCGGTCAGTGGGTGGGCGCCGGGGACAAGCTCGCCGCCGACGGCGCGGCGGTCGACGCCATGCGTGCGCTGCTCTCCACCGTGCACTTCAACGGCACCGTGGTCATCGGGGAGGGCGAGAAGGACGAGGCCCCGATGCTGTTCAACGGCGAGCAGGTCGGCGACGGCTCCGGGCCGGCCTCCGACGTCGCCGTCGACCCGATCGACGGCACCCGGCTCACCGCGCTGGGCATGAACAACGCGCTGGCGGTGATCGCGGTGGCCGACGGCGGGTCGATGTTCGACCCCTCCGCCGTGTTCTACATGGACAAGCTCGTGGTGGGCCCGGAGGCCGCCGACTTCGTGGACCTGCGCCTGCCCGTCAAGCAGAACCTGCACCTGGTGGCGAAGGCCAAGGGCATCAAGATCAACCAGCTCACCGTGTGCGTGCTGGACCGCCCGCGCCACCAGAAGCTCGTGGACGAGATCCGCGGCACCGGGGCCCGCACCCGGATGATCCTCGACGGCGACGTCGCCGGTGCCATCGCCGCGTGCCGCGAGGGCACCGGGGTGGACGTCATGATGGGCATCGGCGGCACCCCGGAGGGCATCGTCACCGCGTGCGCCATCAAGGCCACCGGAGGGATCATCCAGGGCCGGCTGGCGCCCACGGACGACGACGAGAAGCAGAAGGCGCTCGACGCCGGCCTGGATCTCGAGGCCGTCATGAGCACCGACGACCTCGTCACCTCGGACAACTGCTTCTTCGCCGCGACCGGCATCACCGACGGGGACCTGCTGCGCGGCGTGCGCTACCGCGGCCGCCAGATCACCACCCAGTCCATCGTGATGCGCTCCCGCTCCGGGACGGTGCGCATGGTCGAGGCGGAGCACCTCGCCTCCAAGTGGGAGAAATACGCCCGCCACTGAGCCCTGCGGCCGCGCACCGCGCGGCCGGCCGCCCAGGACCCCCGCACCGAGGCCGGTGCGGGGGTCCTGCCGCTCCCGGCGCGCCGTGTCCGGGACCTCCTGCGGGCGCTCCCGGCTCTACACTGGAGCCCGTACTGCGGGCGCCGACCGCGGTCCCCCAGCCGGGGCGGAGCGCCCGGGTGACGAGGAGGATCCCCACGTGAGCACCATGGTCAGCCCCTGCCCCAACCGCAAGACCTGGGACGCCACCGTCCGGGTGACCGGCGGGCACCCGCAGCAGCTGTGGGGCGTCGGCGAGGCGCAGGTCACCGCCGAGGGCTCCGGGCTGCGGGTCGACCGGGTCATGGTCCACGACGCCGAGCAGCGGACCGTGGGCTACGCGCAGCTCTACCTGCGCTCCGAGGCCGAACGGGTGGTCGCCGGGACCGTGCACTGCCACGTCCACCGTCCCCAGGACCTGCCCGTGGTCGCGGCCGCGCTCGCCGACTGGGCGCGGGAGGAGCACGGTGCCGTCCTGCTGCGCTTCCAGGCCGACACCCTCCGCACCCGCGGCACCACCGAGGCGCTCGAGGCCGTGGGCTTCACGCGTCCCGCCGCGGAGGCCGGGCCGGAAGAGCCGCGGCGGCTGGAGGTCGTGCTGGGGGAGACGGAGCGTGACCTCTCGCAGCGGCTCTCGGAGGCCACCCTGGACCGGTGCCGCACGGCCCTGCGCACCCCGGGCGTGACGGTCCGCGAGGTCACGGCCGGCAGCCGGGCCCTGGCGAACACCGGTCTGCGCACCCGGCTCATCACCCAGCTGCTGGAGGACCTGGGCGAGGACTCGCTGCTGCTCGTGGCGACCGAGACCGCGGAGACCGGCGGCGAGACGGCCCTGGGCTACCTGTGGTTCGTGCACACCCGCGGCACGGCGATGATCTACCGGCTCGGCTTCACCCGCCGGGGGCGGGACCTGGGCATGGACGACGCCCTGCTGCTGACCGGGATCGTGGAGCTGCAGAAGCGCCGCGTCCAGCGGCTCGACGGCGGGGACCCGGACGAGACCGAGGTGCCGCTGGTGGTCCGCGAGCTGTCCGGGACGGAACGAGCGGTGCTGGGTCCGTGGGAGCTGCCGCTGGGCCGGGGTCCGGCCGGGGAGTTCACCGAGGACGTCGCGGACGCCGCCGACGAGGCCACGGGGACCGCGGTCGCCGCGGAGCTGGGCCTCGAGGATCCGGTGCCGGCCGGGTCGCCGGAGCACCGGGAGCCCGAGGACGAGCCCAAGGCCGGCGACGGCGCCGAGCGTCCGGCCAGGGGCCGTGCCCGGCGCGTCCGGGACCTCACCCGCCGTGTGGTCGGGGAGGGCATCTCCGCCCTGCGCGACGCCGCGGGCCGCTGACAGCGGTCCTGATACCGGTCCTGACACCCGTCCCGGCGCCGGCCCTGTGCACGGCGCCGAGCAC